>NZ_JBIUCZ010000052.1:0-13323 GCF_047975845.1 Sphingomonas mangrovi
GGTCCGCAAAGGACGCCGGCCTCGTCTGCTTGCGCATCTCATCTCTCCGATACCCAGCGAAGAGAATCACATCCCCAGCTTTATGCAAAGGTCCCGCGAAGGCAGGGATCCAGGGCCAAGCAGAACCATCGCTTGCGAAGTCCAGAAAACCCCCGGCTGCTGCCTGCGCAGGCGCACGGCGAGGGCTAGGCTTAAATCCCCGCCAGAGCCGCCGGGCAGACGGCGTCGACGGTCGGTGCGCCCCGCACCACCTTCGCATCTGGGCCCCGGCCTTCGCCGGGGTACGGCGGCTCGCTTGCAGCGCGCGCCTGCCCCTAAAAGCGACCCCCGCGTAGAAGCGCTCCGCCGCCATCTTCCACACCTTATCCACAGCCTCTTGCCGCAGGCATCCACGGGCTTATGCCCGCGCTCCTGAACGCCTTGCCCACAGCTTATCCACAAGGTTGCGCACGGGCTCTCCACACGCCCCCCACAACACGATTTGGCTGTCCGCTAGTCGCTCACACGGTGCCAACGCTCCGCGAACCGCTTGCCAACGGGTTATCCACAGGTTGCCCACAAGCACGACGCGCGAGAGCGCCCGCGGCGACGCGCGCGCAGGTCTCAAGCGAAGATGGGCGTGGCCTTGCACTCCCGCTTTTGCGGGAGCACTGGAGTGGCAAGGACGGGCGCGGCTTCGGCCGCAGCCGGTCAGAAGACGGGCTGGTTCGGGTCGCCGTCGGGAATGGGGGTGTGGATCCCGCATTCGGTCTTGTTCCAGCCGCTCCACCGGCCGGAGCGCGGGTCGTCGCCCGGCGCTACCTTGTTGGTGCACGGCTGGCAGCCGATCGACGGATAGCCCATCGCGACCAGCGGGGTCACCGGCAGGTCGTGCGCGACGAAATAGGCGTCGAGCTCTTCCTTGGACCAGGTGATCAGCGGGTTCACCTTCAGCCGGTCGCCGTCGAGTTCGAAGCGCGGCAGGTTCGCGCGCGTCGTCGCCTGAAACGCCTTGCGCCCGGTGAAGCTCGCATCAAATGCGGCCAGTCCGCGCGCAAGCGGCTCGACCTTGCGGATCTCGCAGCAGCCGTCGGGGTCGTAGGACCAGCGCAGGCCGCTCTCGTCGCGCGCCGCCAGCCGGTCGGAATCGGGCTGAAGGATACGCAGGTCGGTGAGGCCCAGGAAGCGCACCAACTCGTCGCGGTAGGCGATCGTCTCCGGGAAGTGCTTGCCGGTGTCGAGGAACAGCACCGGCACAGAACGGTCGACGCTCGCCACCAAGTGCAGCAACGCCGCCGACTCCGCGCCGAACGACGACACCACCGCGACTTCGCCGAGCAGCCCTTCGCCCAGCGCGACCCGCAGCATCTCCTGCGTGTCGACGCCGCGGAACCGCTCGTTCAGCCGCGCGGCATCGGCCGTGGTGAAGCGCGGCGTCAGGTCGAGCCGGTCGGGGACACGTAGCGCGGCATTAGCCATGACGCAGCTTCCACACGGGTTGCACCGGGTCGGCGGCGCGCTGGTAGACATGGTCGTAGCGCGCGAGCGCCGCCTCGGCCGTCGTCTGGTCGATCGGCGCCTCGGGCGCGAAGCTGTCGAAGCCGCAGCGCCGCATCGGCAGCAGCTGGTCCACCAGCACGTCGCCCTGCGCGCGCAGCTCGCCCTCGTACCCCGCCTCGCGCAGGACGCGGGCCGAGGAGTAGCCTCGACCATCGCGGAACTTGGGGAAGCTCACTTCCACCAGCGCGATGCGATCGAGGTACGGCAGCAGCGCGCGCGCGTCGTCGCCCGCCTCCAGCCGCACGGCCGTAGCGTTGGACTGGCCCAGGAACGCGTCCAGCGTCACCGCCGGCTCGTCGTGCGGCGCATCGTCGCGGAAGCGCAGGAAGCTGGATGGCGCGGTGTCGGCGGGATCAGACATGGAGGTTCTCCGCCAGGGCGAGGTGGGGGGAGGGCGCAGCCATTGTCGCGAAGATCATGCCGGCGGAGGCTGGCATCTTTTGGCTGCTGCCCCGGCAGGAGCCGCGGGAGACCCCAGCCTTCGCTGGGGTGACGGTGCGCGGGAAGCGGCCAACGGTCGCCGCGAAGGTCATGCCAGCGAAGGCTGGCATCGCCGGGTTCGGGGTCGGGCTACGGCCGCGGGAGATCCCAGCGTTCGATGGGATGACGGTTTGGGGCTTGGGCGACGCCCCCGCCGCACGGTGACGCGCAGCGATCGGCTCAGCCATAGATCGCCTCCTTGAACGGCTCCATGCCGATCCGGCGGTAGGTGTCGACGAAGCGCTCGCCCTGCTGGCGTTCAGCCAGATAGCGGTCGGTGACGCGCTCGATCGCGTCGACCACGCCGTCTTCGGAAAAGCCCGGCCCCGTGATCTTGCCCAGGCTCACGTCCTCGGCGCCCGATCCGCCCAGCAGCAGCTGGTAGTTCTCGGTCCCCTTCCGGTCGACGCCCAGGATGCCGATGTGGCCGGCGTGATGGTGGCCGCAGGCGTTGATGCAGCCCGAGATCTTGAGCTTCAGCTCGCCGAGATCGCGCTGGCGGCCGAGGTCGGAGAAACGGCCGGCGATCTTCTGCGCGAGCGGGATCGAGCGCGCATTGGCGAGGCTGCAATAATCGAGCCCGGGACAGGCGATGATGTCGCCGATCAGGTCGAGGTTCGCCTCGGCGAGGCCAGCCTCCACCAGCTGCTGCCACACCGCGTAGAGGTCCGCCTGGCGGACATGCGGCAGGACGATGTTCTGCGCGTGGGTGACGCGCAGCTCGTCGAAGCTGTAGCGCTCGGCCAAGTCCGCCATGCGGTCGATCTGGTCGGCCGAGGCGTCCCCCGGGATGCCCTCGACCGGCTTCAGGCTGATGTTGACGATCGCATAGCCCGGCTGCTTGTGCGCCTTGACGTTCTGGTCGAGCCAGACGGCGAAATCGGGATCGCTGCGGTCGACCGCGTCCGACAGACCTTCCTCAAATGCCGGCGGGGCGAAGTGCGCGGCGATGCGGTCGAACTCGGCCGGCGGGGGATCAATGCCCAGCGCCTTCACCGCAACGAACTCTTCCTCCACCTGTCGGCGATATTCGTCGGCGCCCAGCTCGTGGATCAGGATCTTGATCCGCGCCTTGTACATGTTGTCGCGGCGGCCGTAGCGATTGTAGACGCGCAGGCACGCCTCCAGATAGCTGACGAAATCCTCGAACGGCACGAAGTCGCGGATCAGCGACGCAATCATCGGGGTGCGGCCCATGCCGCCGCCCACGTAGACCGCCGCACCCAGCTGCCCGTCGCGCTCGACGATCTGCAGCCCGATGTCGTGCAGCCGCATCGCCGCGCGATCCTCGTCGGCCGCGATCACCGCGATCTTGAACTTGCGCGGCAGGTAGGTGAACTCGGGGTGGAAGGTCGACCACTGGCGCAGCAGCTCGGCCCAGGGGCGCGGGTCCGTCACCTCGTCGGCGGCGGCACCGGCGTACTGGTCGGACGAGATGTTGCGGATGCAGTTCCCGCTGGTCTGGATGGCATGCATCTCGACCGTCGCGAGCTCCGCGAGGATGTCGGGCGTGTCCTCCAGCTTGATCCAGTTGAACTGCAGGTTCTGGCGGGTGGTGAAGTGGCCATAGCCGCGGTCGTAGGTGCGCGCGATGTGCGCCAGCATCCGCATCTGGCGGCTGTCCATCGTGCCATAGGGCACCGCCACCCGCAGCATATAGGCGTGAAGCTGCAGGTAGAGCCCGTTCATCAGCCGGAGCGGCTTGAACTGGTCCTCGGTGATCTGCCCCGCCAGCCGCCGCTGGACCTGGTCGCGGAACTCCGCGACGCGGGCGTCGACGATGGAACGGTCGAATTCGTCGTACTGGTACATGCTTACCTCGTCGCGCGCCGGATCGGGCGGCGGTTCATATCACCCAGCTTCCGGCGGCCGGATCGGCGGGCTTGAGCGTCAGGTCGGGGCGGACGGTGGGGCCGAGCGCGCGGATTCGGTCCTTGATGTGCGCGGGGCGCGGACCTTCCGACGTCCCCTCGGCATCGATCACGTACGGCACGTTGACCCGCAACGCGGCTTCCTCGACATGCGCGATCGCCTCGCCGTTCGCGCCGACGTCGACCGCTTCGGCCAGGTGGCGCGACCAGCCGCCGCCGGTCCACCACACCACGTCGCCGCTCGCCAGGTCGTTTCCGGTCAGGATCTTCACGCCATCGCCTCCGCAGCCGCCGCCCAGGCGCCGAGCTTGTCCTCCGCGTCCGCCAGCTGGACGACTTCGCCGACGACGATCACCGCCGGGCTCTGCACCGTCTCGCGCGCCACCATCGGGCCGAGATCGGCGAGCAGGGTGCGCAGCGCGCGGGCGCCGGGCAGGGTGCCGCGCTCCAGCACCGCGACCGGCATGTCGGGGGCGACGCCGTCGGCCATCAGCTTGTCGGCGATGGCCTCGGCAGTGGCGACGCCCATGTAGATCACCAGCGTCCGCCCCTTGCCGGCCAGGCCGGACCAATCCTGGTCGGTCAGCCCCTTGCACTGGCCGGCGACGAAGCTGACCGCCGACGACCAGTCGCGGTGGGTGAGCGGCAGCATCGCCCCGGCCGCGCAGCCGAGCGCGGCCGAGACGCCGGGGATCACCTCTACGGGCAGGCCGGCGGCGCGCACCGCCTCGACCTCCTCGCCGCCGCGACCGAAGATGAACGGATCGCCGCCCTTCAGCCGCACGACGATCGCGCCGGTCTTCACATGCGCCACGATCAGCGCGTTGATCGAGTCCTGCGGCAGCGTGTGGCGGGAGCGGCGCTTGGCAACCGAAATGCGCTGCGCGGCGGCGGGTGCGAGATCGAGCACGCGATCGTCGACCAGCCCGTCATGCACCACCACGTCGGCGGCTTTGAGTGCCTCGACCGCACGGACGGTCAGCAGCCCCGGATCACCGGGCCCGGCACCCACCAGGATGACGCGCCCACGCGCGTGCGGATCGAATAGCGTAGCCATGATCGCCGACATGGCCCCCGCACCGCGATCACGCAACGTCACGGTTGCTTCGTGCGGCCCTAGCGAAACTTTCGCTCAGGCGTCGCGCAGGCCCAGGCCGATCGACGCCCGCGCCTGCTCGGCTTCCGACGAGACCACCGGATAGGCGCAATAGTCCGCCGCGTAGAAGGCGCTCGGCCGATGGTTGCCCGACCAGCCGATCCCGCCGAACGGCGCGTTGGACGCGGCGCCGTTGGTCGGCCGGTTCCAGTTGACGATGCCGGCGCGGATGTTCGCCCAGAATGCGTCGTAGCGTTTCGGATCCTGACTAACGAGCGCGGCGGACAGGCCGTAGCGGGTGTTGTTCGCCTCCGCGATCGCCTCCTCGAAGCTCTCGGTGCGGACTACCTGGAGCAACGGCCCGAACAGCTCGACATCGGGACGCTCGCTCGCATCGGTCATGTCGATCAGCCCGGGCGTGAGGAACGGGCGTCCCTCGATCGGCCGCTCGAGATAGCGGATCGGGCGTCCGCCGCGGGTGGACAGGTTCAGGAAGCTTTCGGTCAGCTGGTCGGCGGCATCGTTGTCGATCACCGGCCCCATGAACGGGGCGGGGTTCGCATGCGGTTCGCCGACGATCATCCGGTCGATCAGCTGGTTGACCTGGTCGAGCAGCGGCTCGGCGAGGCGCTGCTCGACGATCAGCCGGCGCGCGGCGGTGCAGCGCTGGCCCGCGCTGGTGAAGGCCGACTGGATCACCAGCACCGCCGCCGAATAGACGTCGGGCGTGTCCCACACGACGATGGGGTTGTTGCCGCCCATCTCCAGCGCGAGGATCTTCTCGGGCTGCTCGGCGAACTGGCGGTTGAGGGCGATGCCGGTGCGCGCCGAGCCGGTGAACAGCAGACCGTCGATCAGCGGGTGGCTCGACAGGGCGCGACCCGCCTCCGGGCCGCCGATCAGCAGCCGAACGCAGCCCTCGGGCACGCCGGCCTTGCGGTAGCAGTCGACGAGGAACGCGCCGGTGGCCGGCGTCTTCTCCGACGGCTTGAACACCACGGCATTGCCTGCGAGCAGGGCGGGAACGATATGGCCGTTCGGCAGGTGCGCCGGGAAATTGTACGGGCCCAACACCGCGAGCACGCCGTGCGGCTTGTGGCGCAGCGCGAGGCGGGCGCTCATCTGCGAATCGAGCCGACGCTGGCCGGTGCGCTCGGCATAGGCGGAGACCGAGATGTCGACCTTGCCGATCACCGAATCGACTTCGGTGCGCGCTTCCCACAGCGGCTTGCCGGTCTCGCGCGCGATCAGGTCGGCGAAGTCGTCGGCGCGGGAGCGCACGACGTTGGCGAAGCGGCGCATCGCCTCGACCCGATAGGACAGCGGCCGTGCCGCCCAGGCGGCCCAGCTCTGGCATGCCTCGGTGACTTCGGCATCGACGTTGCCGCACGTTCCCCGCCACAGGAACGCCCCGGTTGCCGGTTCGGTCGAGACGAGTTCGGTGTCGCTCATTGGTCCTCTTGGTGGAGACGGTCGCGCGCCCCTGTCTGCCGCAAAGCCGGGGCGAGCGCCAGTTCGATGCACACGGGTTTGATTTCAGCCAAGTGCCTGGCCGAAGCTGCGGATCTGCGCGAGCTTCGCGTCGAGCGCCGACCAGTCGTCGCGGTCGGCGATCGGCGCCCAGATCGCCTCGACGTCCTCGATCGACAGCGTACAGGGCGCGCCGTGCCAGTGCGGATGGTTGCGGTCCTTGCGCGGAGCATAGGGGAGAAGGGACTCGCGCACGCCGGCGAAGGCGTCGCCGTAGCGCGGATCGTCGGGCAGGCGGCCGCCGAACGCGTCGTGGAAGAAGGCGTCGATCGGGGCGCCGCTCTCGCGCAGCGCCTGCTCGACGCGCGCGACGAGCGTTCGGTCGCCCACGTCGTCGCGCGGCGTCACGCCCAACCGCCAGAGCATCGCCTGGCGCACCGCCTGCTGGTAGCGCGGCGCGAATTCCTCGAGCACCGCGATCAGCGGCTCCGAATCCGCGAGCGCGCGCAGCGCCACCGCGAGTTGCATCGCATCCCAATAGATCGCCTCCGGCTGGCGGCCGAAGGCGTAGAGGCCGGTCTGGTCGAAATAGGCGGCGGTGAACGCCGGGTCCCATGTCTGCGCGAACCGCCACGGGCCATAGTCGAAGCTCTCGCCGGTGACGTTGATGTTGTCGGTATTGAGCACGCCGTGGACGAAGCCGGCGGCCATATACTGTCCCGCCAGCCGCGCGGTACGCGCGACGACATGGTCGAGCAGCCGCACCGCACCGTCCGCCCCGGCTTCCTCGCCGTAGAAGTGCCGCAGCACATAGCCGACCAGCCGCTCCATGCCCTCGGCATCGCGCAGATAGGCGAGCCGCTGGAAGCTGCCGATGCGGATGTGGCCGTGGCTCAGCCGCACCATCACCGCCGATCGGGTAGGGGAGGGTTCGTCGCCGCGGGTGAGCGCCTCGCCCGTCTCGATCACGGAGAAGGTGCGGCTGGTGTCGACGCCCAGCGCCTCAAGCATCTCGGTCGCCAGGATCTCGCGCACCGCGCCCTTGAGCGTCAGTCGCCCGTCGCCGAAGCGGCTCCACAGCGTCTGGCCGGAGCCCTTGGTGCCGAGGTCCATCAGCCGTCCCGCGCCGTCGCGCATCTGTGCGAACAGGAAGCCGCGGCCGTCCCCCAGGTCGGGATTGTACGACCGGAACTGGTGGCCGTGGTACCGCAGCGCGAGCGGCGTCTGCAGGGTGTCGGGCAGCGGCTCGAAGCGGCCGAAGTGGCCCATCCACGCCGCGTCGTCGAGCGTCTCGAGCCCAACCGAGGCCGCCGCACGATCGTTGCGGTAGCGCAGGATCGTCTTCGGAAAGTCGGCGGCGGCGACCGGATCGTAGAAGTCCGATCCCAGCTCGAGGATCGACCGTTCGGGCCGGTAGCGGCCGGAATCTTCAGGCGAGAGACTGGGTTGCGGGGCGTCGGGCATACGGCGATATGGGGAGCGATGACCGACCGACGCAACCCGCCCCGACCCGGTGCCTGGCAGGACGGCTTCTGGTGGTCCAACGACGGGCTGCGGCTGCACTATCGCGACTATGCCGGTCGGGCCGATCGCCCGGCGATCCTCTGCCTTGCCGGCCTGACCCGCAACGCGCGCGATTTCGAAGGCGTGGCGGCGCGGCTCGCCGGCGAGTGGCGGGTGATCGTGCCGGAGATGCGCGGCCGTGGCGAGAGCGGCTATGCCCGCGACCCGATGAGCTACGTCCCGCTCACCTATCTGCAGGATCTCGCCGCGCTGTTCGCCGAGCTCGCGCTCGATCGCGTGGCGGTGTTCGGCACCTCGCTCGGCGGCATCCTGGCGATGCTGCTCGCCGCGACCGAAGGCGATCGCGTCGCGGGCGCGCTGCTCAACGATGTCGGCCCCGAGCTGTCTCCGGCCGGGATCGCGCGCATCCGCGGCTATGTCGGCCGACAGCTGTGGCACCCGACCTGGATGCACGCGGCGCGTGCGCTCGCCGAAGCGAACGAAGACGTCTACCCCGACTATGGCATCGCCGAATGGCTGGCGATGGCGAAGCGGCTGTACCGGCTCAACAGCGCGGGGCGCATCCTGCTCGACTACGACATGAAGATCGCCGAGCCGTTCCGCGTGCCGGGGAACGAGGCGGGTCCCGACATGTGGCGCGCGCTGGACGGCCTGCGCGGCAAGCCGGTGGCGCTGATCCGCGGCGAATGCTCCGACATCCTCTCCGCCGCGGTCGCCGAGCGCATGGCGGGGGCACTTCCCGAAGCCGAGCTCGTCACCGTCCCGAACACCGGCCATGCGCCGACGCTGGAGGAGCCGGAGGCCGCGGCCGCGATCGACCGGCTGCTCGCCCGCCTCGCCTGAAGGGGTTTCCGATGCCCGTCCGTATCCTGCACCTCCACTCCAGCTTCGCGCCCGGCGGCAAGGAGCAGCGCGCCGTCCGACTGATGAACGCCTGGGGCGACCGTGCCGTCCACACCATCGTCTCGGGCGTGCCCGGCGAGACCGGCGCGCGCGACTGGATTGCCAACGGCATCCGCTACGAGATCGCGCAGAACCCGCCGTCGCTCACCGGCAAGCCCTCGGTCGCGCGGTTCGAGGCGATCGCGCGCTACGCGTCGCGGTTCGACCTGGTGCTGACCTACAACTGGGGGGCGATCGACGGCGTGATGGCGCGCCGCGTGTTCGGCAAGGGGGCGCCGCCGGTCGTCCATCACGAGGACGGCTTCAACGACGACGAGGCGCAACGGCTGAGCGCGGTCCGCAGCATGTACCGGCGCTTCGCCCTGGGCGCCGCCCATGCGCTGGTGGTTCCCAGCCACGCCCTGGAGACGATCGCGCTGGAGACCTGGCGTCAGCCGCGCGCGCGGGTCCACCGCATCGGCAACGGCATTCCGGTGGAGCGCTATGCCGAGGGCTGTGCAGCGGACGCGATCCCCGGCTTCCGCCGCAAGACGGGCGAGGTCGTGATCGGCGCGCTGGCGGGGTTCCGCGAGGTCAAGGATCTGCCGCTGCTGGTGCGGGCGGTGGGTGGCGTGGTCGAGGACGTGCAGCTGGTGCTGGTCGGTGACGGGCCCGAGCGGCAGGCGATCCTCGACGCGGCCGAGGCGATGGGGATCGAGGATCGCGTCCATCTCCCCGGGTTTCTCCCCGAACCGCACCGCTACATGGGGCTGTTCGACATCTTCGCACTGTCGTCGAAGAGCGAGCAGCAGCCGATCTCGGTGATGGAGGCGATGGCCGCCGGGCTGCCGGTGGTGGCGCCGCCGGTCGGCGACATCCCGCAGATGGTGGCGGAAGAGAACACGCCCTATATGGGGATCGACCGGCACGAGGTGCATCTGCGCGACCGCCTGCAGGTGCTGGCGCAGGACTCCGTCGCGCGCGGACGGGTCGGGCTCGCGAACCAGCAACGCGCTCGTGCGTTGTTCGACGAGCGCGCGATGATCTCGGCCTATGCCGCCCTCTACGAAGCGGCGATGGGCAAACCCGGGGCTCTGGCCCCCCAAGCGTAATTCGCTCGCGCCGACAGGCATTGGGCAGTAAAGGCGCGGCATCGCTGGTCCGCCGCGTCGGTTCGTCGGGCTTTTCTCGGAGGTTGGTTTGTTCAAAGGTCTGTCCCCCATCAGCTACAACGGCCGCGAAGTCTGGCCGCTGGTCGAGGGAGGCAAGGGCGTCGCCGCCACCAACCACGCATCCGCGGGCGCCTGGGCGGCGGCCGGGGGCATCGGCACCGTCTCCGCCGTCAATGCCGACAGCTACGACCCCGAAGGCCGCATCATCCCGCAGGTCTATCGCGCGCTGACCCGGCGCGAGCGTCACGAGGAACTGGTCGAATACGCGATCGAGGGCGCGGTCCAGCAGGTCAAGCGCGCCTGGGAGATCGCCGGCGGCAAGGGCGCGATCAACATCAACGTGCTGTGGGAGATGGGCGGCGCGCAGCGCGTGCTCCACGGCGTGCTCGAACGGACCCGCGGCATGGTCGCGGGCGTGACCTGCGGCGCGGGCATGCCGTACAAGCTCAGCGAGATCGCGGCGTCGTACAACGTCCATTACCTGCCGATCGTCAGCTCCGGCCGCGCCTTCCGTGCGCTGTGGAAGCGCGCCTATTCCAAGGCGGCGGAGTGGCTGGCGGCTGTCGTCTACGAGGACCCGTGGCTGGCCGGCGGCCACAACGGCCTGTCGAACGCCGAGGATCCGCTCGCCCCGCAGGACCCGTATCCCCGCGTGAAGGCGCTGCGCGAGACGATGCGCGAGGGCGGAATCTCCGACGAGGTGCCGATCGTGATGGCGGGCGGCGTCTGGTACCTGCGCGACTGGAACGACTGGATCGACAATCCCGAGCTGGGGCGCATCGCCTTCCAGTTCGGCACCCGCCCGCTGCTGACGCAGGAAAGCCCGATCCCCGAGGAGTGGAAGCAGCGGCTGATGGGGATCGAGGAGGGCGACGTGCTCCTCCACCGCTTCTCGCCCACCGGCTTCTACTCGTCGGCGGTGCGCAACCCATTCCTGCGCAGCTTGGAGGCGCGCTCGGACCGCCAGATCGCCTTCGCCACGCAGGAGGCCGGCGACCACAGCTTCCAGCTCGACGTCGGTGTGAAGGGCAAGAACTTCTGGGTGACGCGCAACGACCTGCTGCGCGCGCGCGAATGGTTCGGCGCCGGCTTCACCGACGCGCTCAAGACCCCGGACAACACGCTGGTGTTCGTGACGCCCGAGGAAAAGCAGATCATCCGCAAGGACCAGGCCGACTGCATGGGCTGCCTGAGCCAGTGCAGCTTCTCGTCCTGGGCGGATACCGAGACCAACTCGACCGGGCGGCTGGCCGATCCGCGCAGCTTCTGCATCCAGAAGACGCTGCAGGACATCGCCCACGGCGGCCCGGTCGACAACAACCTGATGTTCGCGGGCCACGCCGCCTACAACTTCAAGCTCGACCCCTTCTACTCCAACGGCTTCGTGCCGACGGTGAAGCAGCTGGTCGACCGCATCCTGACCGGGGACTGACACGAAAAAGGGCACGGCGCCGCGGCGGCCGTGCCCTCGTTCGCTGCGGCGCGGGCGCCTCGGCGTCAGTCGTCGACCACCGTGCCGACGACGGCACCGCCGACGCCGCCTACCGCGGCACCCTTTTCGACATCACCGTCGGTCGCCGCGGCAACGCCGGCACCGCCCGCCGCGCCGATGCCGGCACCGGCCAGCGTGGAACAGGCGCTCAGCGGCAGCGCGCTGGCGAGCAACAGGGCAGGGGCGATCAGCTTCTTCATGGCGGGTCTCCGTCGATTGGGGTTGTCGAACCAAAGCATCCGCGCGCCTGGGGTTCCCGCTGACCGGCGCTCCGCGTCCGATACGCGCAACGGTTGAAGCCGGCAGGGCGAACGCGATACGGTGCCGCCGGGGAACACGAAGGACAACGCATGCGGCATTCGGTGGTTTGGCTTGGCGGAGCGGCGGCGATCGTCGCGGCGGTGCTTCCCGCCGGCGAGGCGTCCGCACAGAAGCGCAAGCCGCCCTATTTCGCCTCGATCTCGGCGGGCGAGGCGCGGATGCGCACCGGCCCGGGCAAGAACTATCCGGTGAGCTGGACCTTCCGCCGCGCCGACCTGCCGATCAAGGTAGTCGACATCTACCAGGACTGGCGCAAGATCGAGGACCCGGACGGCACCCAGGGGTGGATGCAGGTCGGGCTGCTGTCCGACCAGCGCACCGGCTACGTCACCGGCGGACTGGTCGAGCTGCGCGCCTCGCCGAGCTCGAGCGCGCACATCGACTGGCGCGCCGCGCCCGGCGTCGTCGGGCGTCTCAGCCGTTGTTCGGGCGGATGGTGCTATTTCGACGTGCGCGGCCGCGGCGGCTATGTCGAACAGGCGCGGCTGTGGGGCGTCGATCCGGGCGAGGACCTGTAGCATCGGCGCGTTCGGCCTGAGGACGCGTCGCGATGGCTGAGCCCTGGATCTGGCCGGCGGCGCTGGGGCTGCTTGGGCTGGTGTTCGGCAGCTTCCTCGCCACGCTCGCGATCCGCTGGCCGGAGGGACGCTCTACCCTCGTCGGGCGTTCGGCATGCGATGGCTGCGGGCGGACCTTGCGCGCGGTCGAGCTGGTGCCGGCGGTGAGCTTCCTTGCGCAGCGCGGGTGCTGCCGCAGCTGCGGCGCGCGCATCGCCCCGAGCCACCTCGTCGTCGAACTGCTCGGGCTGGCGATCGGCGTCGCGGCCGGGCTTGCCGCGCCCGGTTGGGCCGGCGTGGCGGGCGCGGTGTTCGGCTGGCTGCTGCTCGGGCTCGGCGCGATCGACCTGCGCGCCTTCTGGTTGCCCGATCCGCTGACGGCGGCACTGGCGCTGCTGGGGCTGGCGGTCGGGTTTACGGGGCTGGCACCGTCGCTCACCGATCGGCTGATCGGCGGCGTCGCCGGTTTCGGGGTGCTGTGGCTGGTGGCCGCCGCCTATCGTCGGCTACGGGGTCGCGTCGGGCTGGGCGGGGGCGACCCCAAGCTGTTCGGCGCGATCGGTCTGTGGCTCGGCTGGCGCGCGCTGCCGGGGACGTTGTTGCTGGCGTGCGTGGCGGGGCTGGGGGTGGTGCTGGTGGCGCGGCTGGCAGGGTGGCGGTTGGCGGCGGTCGACCGCCTGCCGCTCGGCACGCTGCTCGCACCGGCGGCGTTCGGGATGTGGGTGCTGGGCGCGTAGCGTCATCCAACTTCCCCCGTCACCCCAGCGAAAGCTGGGGTCTCCTGCGGCTCCTGCCCCGCTCCCTCGCCAGAGACCCCAGCCTTCGCGGGACCTTTGCATAAAGCTGGGGATGTGATTCTCTTCGCTGGGTATCGGAGAGATGAGATGCGCAAGCAGACGAGGCCGGCGTCCTTTGCGGA
>NZ_JBIUCZ010000053.1:0-12645 GCF_047975845.1 Sphingomonas mangrovi
GTCGCGCGCGCCTACAACAACACCCCCAGAAAGTGCCTCGGCTTCCGTACCCCCGCCGAGGCGTTCCAACTGTTGCACTTCGAATGTGAATCCACATCCTGACTTCCGTCAGGATGACGGGGGAAGAGGGGAGTGGCGGCTAGGCCCCGCGCACCGCCACGCCGGCGGCGGCAAGCGCGGCGTGGGCGTCGGCGACGCTCGCTTCGCCGAAGTGAAAGATCGAGGCGGCGAGCACCGCGCTGGCATGGCCCTCGACCACGCCGGCGACGAGATCGGCAAGGCTGCCGACGCCGCCGGAGGCGACCACCGGCACGTCGGTCGCGTCGGCGATCGCGCGGGTGAGCGCGAGGTCGTAGCCGTCGCGGGTGCCGTCGCGGTCCATCGAGGTCACCAGCAACTCGCCCGCGCCCAGCTCCGCCAGGCGGGCGGCGTGGGCGAGCGCGTCGATTCCGGTGGCGCGGCGGCCGCCGTGGGTGAACACCTCCCAGCGGCCGGGTTCGACCTGGCGCGCGTCGATCGAGGCGGTGACGCACTGGCTGCCGAAGCGGTCGGCGATCTCCGCCACCACTTCGGGCCGGGCGACGGCGGCGGAATTGACCGCGACCTTATCGGCGCCTGCCAGCAGCAGTGCGCGGGCGTCGGCGGCCGAGCGGACGCCGCCGCCGACGGTCAGCGGCATGAAGCACACCTCCGCCGTGCGGCGGACCACGTCGATGATGGTGTCGCGGCCCTCGTGGCTGGCGCCGATGTCGAGGAAGCACAGCTCGTCGGCGCCGGCGGCGTCATAGGCGCGCGCCTGTTCGACCGGATCGCCGGCATCGCGCAGGTCGACGAAGTTGACCCCCTTCACCACGCGCCCGGCGTGGACGTCGAGGCAGGGGATGACGCGGACGCGGACGCTCATGCGGCGACCCGCAGCGCCTCGGCGAGGTCGAGGCGGCCGTCGTAGAGCGCGCGGCCGGTGATGACGCCTTCGATGCCGGGCTTGCCGCGCAAGGCATGGATGTCGTCGATGCCGGCGACGCCGCCGCTCGCGATCACGGGGATGCCCGCCTCGGCCGCGAGCGCAGCGGTGGCGGCGACGTTGCACCCCTTGAGCAGCCCGTCGCGGCCGACGTCGGTGAAGAGCAGCGCGGCGACGCCGGCGTCCTCGAACCGGCGGGCGAGATCGGCGACGGTGACGGTCGATACGTCCGCCCAGCCGCGGGTCGCGACCAGCCCGTCGCGCGCGTCGACCGCGACGACGATGCGGCCGGGCAGCGCACGGGCGGCGTCGCGGACCAGATCGGGATCCTCCAGCGCCGCGGTGCCGATCACGACGCGGGCGACGCCCAGGTCGAGCCAGCGGTCGATCGCGGCGCGGGTGCGGATGCCGCCGCCCAACTGCACGCGGCCGGGGAAGGCGCGGACCACGCTCGCCACCGCATCGCCGTTGACCGAATCGCCGGCAAAGGCGCCGTCGAGGTCGACGACGTGGAGATGGTCGGCGCCGGCTTCGGCGAACGCACGCGCCTGGGCGGCGGGATCGTCGCCGTAGACGGTGGCGCGATCCATGTCGCCTTCGGCCAGCCGGACGACCTGCCCGCCCTTGAGATCGATCGCGGGGAAGACGATCAGCCGGTCGGTTACGGGTGCCATGCGAGGAATCTCTCCAGCAGCGCGATGCCGTAGCGCTGGCTCTTTTCGGGGTGGAACTGGACGCCGAGCAGATTGTCGCGGCCGATCGCCGCGGTCACCGGCTGTCCGTGGGTGGTAGTGGCGACGACGCCGTCGCCTTCAAAGGCATAGCTGTGCAGGAAATAGGCCTCGCCCGGCTGGACGATCGGGTGGTCGCCGGTCGGCACCACGTCGTTCCAGCCCATGTGCGGCACGCGGGCGTGCGGGCCCGCTTCCAGCTTGCGGACGGTGCCGGGCAGCCAGCCGAGGCCGGCGTGGGTGCCGAACTCCTCGCCCTGCGTGGCCATCAGCTGCATGCCGACGCAGACGCCCAGGAAGGGCACGCCGCCGCGCAGCGCGCGCTCCTCCATCGCCTCGATCATGCCGGGCACGGCGGCGAGGCCGTCGATACAGGCACGGAAGGCACCGACGCCGGGCAGGACGATGCGGTCGGCGCGGCGCACGGCGTCGGCATCGGCGGTGATCGCCATGTTGGCGACTCCGGCGGCCTTGAGCGCATTGGCGACCGAGTGGAGGTTGCCCGCGCCATAGTCGATCAGCGCCAGCGTCATGCGAGCAGCGCGCCGATCTCGGCGTTGGCGATGGCGGCGGTGAAGCCGACGACTTCCAGCGTGGCCGCGCCCTCGATGATGTACGGATCGGTGCGGGCGATCGCCTCGACGGCTTCGGCCTCGCCGCGGAACAGCAACACGCCGCCGGTGGCGGAGGCGCGGCGGCCGGCGAGCAGCACTTCGCCCGCCGCGATCCGTTCCTGGATCCACGCGAGATGGCGCGGGCGCAGCGCGTCGACCTCGTCGATCGGCTTCCCATAGTTGAGCAGCGCGAGGCTGAGCGGCTGGTTCGGGCGCGCGACGCTCACAGTACGCCCTTGGTCGACGGCACGGCATCGGCCTTGCGCGGGTCGATCTCGGTCGCGGTGCGCAGCGCGCGCGCCAGCCCCTTGAAGATGCTTTCGGCGATGTGGTGGTTGTTGGTGCCGTGGAGCGTCTCGACATGCAGCGTGATGCCGGCGGCCTGCGCGAAGCTGTGGCAGAAATGCTCGAACATCTCGGTGTCCATCGTGCCGAGCTGCGCCTGGGTGAAGCGCACCTTCCACACCAGCCACGGGCGGCCGGAGATGTCGAGCGCGACGCGGGTCAGCGTCTCGTCCATCGGCGACAGCGCCTCACCGTAGCGGCGGATGCCGCGCTTGTCGCCCAGCGCCTTGGCGAACGCCTGGCCGATGGCGATGCCGGTATCCTCGACGGTGTGGTGCGCGTCGATGTGCAGGTCGCCCTTGGTGCGGACGGTCAGGTCGATCAGCGAATGGCGCGACAGCTGTTCGAGCATGTGGTCGAAGAAGCCGACCCCCGTCTTGACGTCGTAGCTGCCGGTGCCGTCGAGGTCGACGGTCACCTCGATCGAGGTTTCGCTGGTGGAGCGGGCGATGGTGGCGGTGCGCATGAGCGTTTCCATAGCGCCGCCCGTCGCGCACGCAACGCAACGAATCTTGACCCGACCCGAAACCCCGCTACCCAAGGCGCATGAACGCTCAAGTGCCCGACAGCCTGATCCCATATGACGAGATCGTGCAGGATGCCCTGCGCGCCGTCGTCGGCCGCGTGCTGGGGCAAGTCGCCTCCAACGGCGGCCTGCCGGGCGACCATCATTTCTACATCACCTTCAAGACCCAGGCGGCGGGCGTCGAGATCCCCAAGCGGCTGGTCGAGCGTTTCCCGGACGAGATGACGATCGTCATCCAGCACCGCTTCTGGGACCTGACGGTGGATGCCTCGCGCTTTTCGGTGGGGCTGAGCTTCAACCAGATCCCGTCGACGCTGATCATCCCCTTCTCGGCGATCACCGGCTTCCACGATCCGGCGGTCAATTTCGAGCTGCGCTTCCAGGCGGCCGAGGGTCCCGACGGCGGGCCCGAGCCGCACGACCCTGCCGAGAACGACGAGCCGCAGGCGAAGCCGGTCGAGGACGGATCGAACGTCGTCGCGGTGGATTTCAAGCGCAAGAAGTAAGCCGGCGCGGGCCGGGTGCAACAACCCGGCCGCTCCTCGCGTTGTCGGGCCATGAGCACCGACAGCACGCGCACCGAAACCGACTCGATCGGCGCGATCGAGGTTCCCGCCACCGCCTATTGGGGCGCCCAGACCCAGCGATCGATCGAGAATTTTCCGTTCGGATCGACCGAGCGGATGCCGATCGGCATCGTCCATGCCCAGGCGATCGTGAAGCAGGCGGCGGCGCGGGTGAACCGCAAGCACGGCCTCGACGCCAAGATCGTCGACGCGATCGAGGCGGCGGCGCAGGAGATCGTCGCCGGCACGCTCGACGACCAGTTCCCGCTGGTGATCTGGCAGACCGGCAGCGGCACCCAGACCAACATGAACGTCAACGAGGTGATCGCCGGCCGCGCCAACGAGGTGCTGAGCGGCACCAGGGGCGGCAAGGCGCCGGTCCATCCCAACGACCACGTCAACATGAGCCAGTCGTCCAACGACAGCTTCCCGACCGCGCTGCACGTCGCGACCGCGATCGCCACGCGCGACGCGCTGCTGCCCGCGATCGACCAGTTGACCGCCTCGCTCACCGCCAAGGCCGAGGCGTGGGGCCAGATCGTCAAGATCGGCCGCACCCATACCCAGGATGCGACGCCGCTGACGCTGGGGCAGGAGTTCTCGGGCTATGCCGCGCAGCTGGTGAGCTGCAAGGCGCGCATCGAGGGCGCGCTCAACGGCAACATTCGCAAGCTCGCGATCGGCGGCACGGCGGTCGGGACCGGGCTCAACGCGCCCGAGGGCTGGGCCGAGGACATGACCGCGGCGATCGGCGACATCGCCGGTACGACGTTCGAAAGCGCTCCCAACAAGTTCGAGCAGCTGGCGGCCAAGGACGGGCTGGTGTTCTTCTCGGGCGCGCTCAACACGCTGGCGGTGGCGCTCAACAAGATCGCCAACGACATCCGCTTCCTGGGCTCGGGGCCGCGTTCGGGGCTGGGCGAGCTGACGCTGCCGGCCAACGAGCCGGGCAGCTCGATCATGCCGGGCAAGGTGAACCCGACCCAGTGCGAGTCGCTGACGATGGTCGCGGCGCAGGTGATCGGCAACCATCAGGCGGTGACCGTCGGCGGCATGCAGGGGCATTTCGAATTGAACGTGTTCATGCCGCTGATCGGCGCGAACGTGCTGCGCTCGATCCACCTGCTTGCGACCGGCATGACGAGCTTCGCCGAGCGCTGCGTCGACGGCACGGTGGCCAACGAGCAGCAGATCGCCGATCTGGTCGGCCGCTCGCTGATGCTGGTGACCGCGCTGGCGCCGGTGATCGGCTACGACAACGCGGCCAAGATCGCCAAGAACGCGCACGAGAAGGGGCTGACGCTGAAGGAAAGCGGGCTGGCGCTGGGGCTGGTCGATGAGGCGACGTTCGACCAGTATGTGCGGCCGGAGACGATGGTGGGGCGGTAGTTTCAGGGCACATTCCTTTTTCCCGTTCGCCTCGAGTAGCCGTCGAGCTTGTCGAGACGGCGTATCGAGAGGTCGACGCTCGCGGCTCTCTCGATACGGGCTCTCGACAAGCTCGATCCCTACTCGAGACGAACGGGGGGGAGGTCGGACCCGAGCAGCACACCGCTCCGGAACCCACGCCCCCTTCCGGCGCTTTTCCCTCCGACACGAACAAGCGAGGTTTTCATGAGCACGACGACGATAGGCGCGCTGATCGGCGGAGCGATCGACAGCATGAGCGGCGACGACAGCGCGGCCGATGGCGCGATCGTCGGCGCGGTGACCGCCAACGTGCTCAAGGTCGTCGTGCCCGTCGTGGTGACCTATGCGGTCGGCTGGGCGGTGCTGCGCGGCGTCGAGCAGCTGCGCGAACAGCTGTTCGGTCGGGAGGACGTGGCATGATCGGCCGGATCGTCAGCGCGCTGGTGGGCCGCGAGATCGACCGCCGCGACGGCAGCGGCGGCGCCAAGGGCGCGGCGCTCGGCTATCTCGCCGCGGGCGCGTTGCGGCGCATGGGCCCGCTCGGGCTGGTGCTCGGCGGCGGCTATGTCGCCAAGAAGGCGTACGACCGGCGCAAGGCCCGCAAGCGGATCTGACGGCCAGGGGCGCGGTGCCGGTGCGGGTCATGCCTTGACGGACCGCGCCTGCTCGCGCCACTAGCGCGCATGGAACTGCCGCCAGAGTCCGATCCGCACGGCTTCAAGCGCCGTGGCGTGTTGTTCGTTCTGTCCTCGCCGTCGGGCGCGGGCAAGTCCACCATCGCGCGCAAGCTGCTCTCCGCTGAGGCGGGGCTGTCGATGTCGGTGTCGGCGACCACCCGCGCGCCGCGGCCGGGCGAGGTCGAGGGCAAGGACTATCACTTCGTCGATCTCGAGGAATTCCGCCGCATGGCGACGGACCACGAGTTCCTGGAGTGGGCGCACGTGTTCGGCCAGCGCTACGGCACGCCACGCGCGCCGGTCGAGGCGATGCTGGCGGCCGGCAAGGACGTGCTGTTCGACATCGACTGGCAGGGCGCGCAGCAGCTGTTCCAGATCGCCGGCGGCGACGTGGTGCGCGTGTTCATCCTGCCGCCGTCGATGGCGGAGCTGCGCCAGCGGCTGTTGAACCGCAACACCGACGCGATCGAGATTATCGACGCGCGCATGGCCCGCGCCGCCGCGGAGGTGAGCCACTGGGACGGCTACGACTATGTGCTCGTCAACGACGACGTCGAGGCGTGCTTCCGTTCGGTGCAGACGATCCTTGCGGCCGAGCGGCTCAAGCGCTCGCGCCAGACCGGCGTGATCGGCTTCATCCGCAAATTGATGGCGTGAGTTTTAGGCAGGGGGCCCTGCTGATCCTTCTCCCGTCATCCTGACGGAAGTCAGGATCCATTGCCGCTCCGCCTGAGCCTCTAGCGTTGCGCGTCTGGATGCTGACGTTCGTCAGCATGACGGAAAGGCGCGGCGGGCGCTTGCCTGTCCGCCCGCCGCGGCTTCGTACCGGCTCGACGTTCCGACCGACAGGGCACCGCATCCCGAACCGCCTTCGGCGATTGATCCGCACGCGTTCGCGCCGTTGAAGGCGAGCCTACGAACTGCCGGAGGAACGATTTGCCACGTTACGGGATCATCGACGGCCTGCGCGGCTTCTTCCTCGTCTTCATGCTCATCAACCACCTGGTGTTCGAGGGTGGGTACTGGATGCTCCGGGTCAACCACAACCAGCTGGCGTTCGTCGAGGACGCGCAGGGGTTCGTGTTCCTGTCGGGGCTGATGATCGGGCTGGTCTATGGCCGCAAGATGCTGCGGCAGGGCTATGCCGTCGGCAGCCGCTTGATCCGCGCGCGGGCGTTCGAGCTGTATCGCTATGCAATCGGGATCGTGCTGGCGGTGCTCGTCGCCAAGCTGCTGCTGCCCTACGCCGACGGGCTGTGGTTCAACTGGCTGGGCGACACCAGCCTGACCGGCGACCCGCTGCGGCTGGCGGCGATCGCGGCCTTTCTGTTTCAGCCGACGATCATGGATATCCTCCCGCAATATGTGATCTACATGCTGGTGGCGCCGCCGATCGTGTGGCTGTGCCTCAACGGCCATGTGGCGAAGGTGGCGGCCGGATCGGCGCTGCTGTGGTTCGTCGGGCAGCTGGGCGTCCACCACCTCGTCACCGATCCGTTGAGTGGCTGGATCGCGTCGAGCGACGGGCAGGGCATCCGCACCGGCTTCAACCTGCTCGGCTGGCAGATCGTGTTCTTCTCCGGCGCGGCGATCGGCGCGCTGATGGCTAGCGAGCGGATCGACTGGCGGGCGCTGCTCCGGCCGGACCGGACTCTCGTGCCGTGGGTGTGCCTCGTCACCTGCCTGCTGCTGCTGCCGCTGCGGGTGACGACCGCGCACGGGCTGCTGCCGCCCGACCTCGCCGCGAAGATCGCCACGCTGGAGATCCGCGCCGACTTCAGCCTGATCTACCTCGTCAACTTCACCGCGGCGGCGCTGGGGCTCGCCTGGCTGCTGGTCGCGGGTGCCGAGCATCGCCGACCAGCGGTGCGCAGGCTCGCCACCGGCTTGCGCACCTTCTTTTCGCTCGCTCCCCTGCGGCTGCTCGGGCGCCATTCGCTCCACGTCTATGTCTGGCACGTCGCGATCGTCTACGCGGTCTATTACCTCGACCAGGCGAGCCCACCCTTCTCGCAAGCCACGAAGACGGCGATCGCACTGGTCTGCCTGGCGCTGCTGCCGCTCCCGGCGCTGTGGCGCGAACGGGGCAAGCAGGCGGCCCCTGCGGTCAAGCCGGTGCCGTCGCCTTCCTGAGCGGAGCGGCAATGTGTCCTGACATCCGTCAGGAGGACGCGAGGTTAGCGCAGCGCTTCGAGGAAGGTGACCGCGGCGTCGTAGTCGCGGCGGCGGGCGGCGCGGGTCTGGGCGGCGAGCGAATCCTCGCCCCAGCGCTCGGCCTGCCAATCCTCGTCGAGCTGCGCCGCGGCCCAGATCGTCTCGGCGTCGAACGCGCGTTCGGCGCGTGCGAGCGCCAGCACCAGCGAGCCGGTGATCGTCACCAGCGGCGACAGTCCGGCAAGCGCGAACGCGTCGCGCGCGGCGGTCGCCTCCGCCAATCGCGCGACGGTGGCGGGCGGCTGTGCCACGGGCATCACCCCGCTCGCGATCGTGAAGGCGACGTCGTAGCGCCGGCGGGCCCAATCGAGCACCGGGTCCCAGGCGGCGGCCTGACGCGCGACCAGCGGCTCGGGATCGTCGGCGCGGTAGCAGAGCAGGTCGCTCTCCCCATAGGCGGCGAGCCCGGCGGCGAAGGCAGCCGGATCGGGGGCGATGCGGTCGATCGCCGCATTGGCGAGGCCGGTGAGCGGCATCGCGCGCGGATCGAGCGTGTCGCCGACGCCGGCCCATTCGTCCGCCACCGCCCGCGCCAGCGCCGCGGTGGGGAGTGCGAGCGGCGCGCGGCCGGGAGTGCGCACCGGCCGGCCGTCGAGCGCGATGCCGAACCCGGCTTCGCCCGGTTCGACCGTCACCGTCTTCCAGAAGCGCTTCACGGGCGGCTCCGCCAGCGGTGCGCCAGCGCACGCGGCACCACCGCCATCACGTAGAGCGCGGACAGGACGATCGCGACGCCCAGCAGCTTCTGCGGCATCGCGATCGCGCGGGCGAGCAGCACCACGCCGAACACCGCGCCGCCCGCGGCGGCGATGCGGAGCAGCACCAGCACCAGCCAGCGGTTGCGTGCCGGATCGGTCACGCCCGCGCCTCGGACGCGGCGCCGCACAGCGCCTCGGCGACCTCGGGCAGCGTCGCGGCATGCTCGCAGACGTGGCGCGCGCCGGCGGCGGTGAGCTCGGCGGCGGTGTGATAGCCCCAGGCGACGCCGATCGCGTGCACGCCGGCGGCGTCCGCCATCGCCATGTCGAAGCTGGTGTCGCCGATCATCACCGTGTCGCGCGGGCTCGCGCCGGCCTCCGCCATCGCCAGCTCGAGCATCGAGGGATGCGGCTTGGACGGATGGCGGTCGGCGGTCTGGAGCGTGACGAAGTGACGGGCAAGGCCGTGATGCTCCAGGATCAGCGCGAGCCCGCGGTCGGACTTGCCGGTCGCGACGCCGAGCAGCCAGCCGTCGGCGGCGAGGCGCTCGATCGCCTCGGGAATGCCGTCGAACAGCGGCTCGTCGGCCAGCCCGCCGCGCATCCGCATCGCGCGGAAATGGTGCTTATAGTCCTCGGCCATCGCCGCGTGCAGCGCCGGCTCCGCCTCTGGCGCGAGCCGGGCGATCGCCTCGACCAGGCTCAACCCGACGATGCGGCGGATCGCCGGCCGGTCGGGCGGGGGCAGCCGCGCGGAGTCGAACGCCAGCTCCATCGCCCGGCAGATGTTGGCCTGGCTGTCGACGAGCGTGCCGTCGCAGTCGAACACCGCCAGCCGGACGCGTGCCGCCATCAGCCGCGGGTCCGGCTGCGTCGCTCGCCGCGGCGTTCCTTGCGTACCGTCTTGGCGTGCGCCTTGGCCTTGGCCTTTTCCATGGCGCGGCTGGGGGGTGGGGGCGCGTCCTCCGCCAGCGCATTGCCGAGCGCCATGTCGAAGCCGAGCAGCTCCATGCTCTCGGCGAAATGCTGCGGCAGCTCGGCCGTGACGTCGATCTTGCCGCCGTCGGGATGGTCGATGCGGATGCGCCGGGCGTGGAGGTGCATCTTGCGGCTGACCCCGCCGGTCAGGAACGCCGCCTGGCCGCCGTATTTGCCGTCACCGACGATCGGGTGGCCGATCGCGCTCATGTGGACGCGCAGCTGGTGGGTGCGGCCGGTATAGGGCTGCAGCTCGACCCAGGCGGCGCGGTTGCCGACGCGCTCGATCACGCGATAGCGCGAGCGGGCGGGCGCGCCCTCCGCCTCGTCGACGTGCATCTTCTCGCCGCCGCTGCCCGGCTGCTTGGCGAGCGGCAGGTCGATCATGCCGTCGTCGATCGACGGCACGCCGATCACCAGCGCCCAATAGGTCTTGCGCGCCGAGCGGCCGGAGAAATGCTTGGCGAAGAACGCCGCGGCGCGCGCGGTGCGGGCGAGCAGCAGCGCGCCCGACGTGTCCTTGTCGAGCCGGTGGACCAGCTTGGGACGGCCTTCCGCGTCGTACTGGAGCGCGTCGAGCAGCCCGTCGACATGGTCGTGGGTCTTGGTGCCGCCCTGCGTCGCCAGGCCCGGCAGCTTGTTGAGCACGATCGCCTGCGCGTCGCGGTGGATGACCATCGACTGCGCCAGCTCGACCTGTTCGGGGGCGAGCGGGGCACGCTCGGGGCGCGGGCGCGCGGGCCGGTCGGGCTCGGGCGGGGGGACGCGGATCTGCTGGCCTTCGGCGACGCGGTCGCCCGGCGTCGCGCGCGCGCCGTCAACGCGCAGCTGGCCGGTGCGCGCCCAGCGCGACACGGTGTTGAAGCTGACGTCGGGCAGGTGCCGCTTGAACCAGCGATCCAGGCGCACGCCGTCGTCGTCGGCGCCGACGGTGAACTGGCGGACGATGGGGGCGTCGCTCATGCCGAGGCCCTCGCGACGGAGAGCCCGACGAACAGCGCGACGAGCGATCCCAGGACGGACGCGGCGACGTACAACGCTGCCCCGCCCAGCTCGCCGCGCTCGATCATCAGCACCGCGTCGAGCGAGAAGGCCGAGAAAGTGGTGAAACCGCCGAGCACGCCGACGCCCAAGAGCAGCCGCGCATTCTCGCCGCCCAGCCCGTCGAACACGCCGCGGCCGAGCGCCGCGACGAGCAGCCCCATTGCGAAGCCGCCCAGGAGGTTGACGCCGAGCGTGCCCCACGGCCAGTTCGGGCCGAGCAGCGCGAGCGTGCCGCGCCCGAACAGGTGGCGCAGCCCGGCGCCGAGCGCGCCGCCGAGCATGACGAGAAGGAGATGGTTCATGATCGCCTGCGCCTAGCGCATCGCCGCGCGGCTGAACAGACGCGTGTGGTGGGCGGGGGTGGACGGCATGCTGCGCTGACGGCTGACCGATCCACATTCCGTCCCGTTCGCCTCGAGGTGCCG
Organism: Sphingomonas mangrovi; assembly: GCF_047975845.1. Taxonomy (NCBI): domain Bacteria; kingdom Pseudomonadati; phylum Pseudomonadota; class Alphaproteobacteria; order Sphingomonadales; family Sphingomonadaceae; genus Sphingomonas; species Sphingomonas mangrovi. The sequence goes on from NZ_JBIUCZ010000053.1 coordinate 11,193, forward strand.
TCGAGCTTGTCGAGACGGCGTATCGAGAGGTCGGTCGTTGGGGCTCTCTCGATACGGGCTCTCGACAAGCTCGATCCCTACTCGAGACGAACGGGAGGAAGAAGGCACCCGCTAAAGCCCCGCTTGTCCGGACCCACGGACGATCCGCTTGCCGCACCGCCGGATCATGGCCATTGCAGCGGCATGCTGAACTTCCTCTCGCTCCTGATCGGCCTGTTCGCGCTGCTGCTGGCGATCCCGGCGCTGATCCCGATCGTCTCGCTGGCGAACTGGATCGTGTTTCCGGTCGCGCTGCTCGGCTTCATCGTGGGGCTGCTGTCGTCGCGCAATGCGGGACGCAACCTCAACCTGATGCTGATGATCGTCAGCGGGCTGCGGCTGTTCCTGACCGGCGGGCTGTTCTGATCCGATGGCGCACGCGCCGGAAAGCCGCCGCGGGCTGATCCACGGCGCCGCGGCCTATGGGCTGTGGGGGCTGCTGCCGCTCTATTTCCACCTGATCGACCGGGTGGATGCGGGCGAGATCGTCGCGCAGCGCGTGCTGTGGTCGGTGGTGCTGCTGGTGCCGATCGTGCTGCTGCTCGGGCGCGGTGCGAAGCTGTGGGCGGTGATCCGCACGCCGCGGACGATGGCGATGCTGGCGGCGAGCGCGCTGCTGATCGCGGCCAACTGGCTGCTCTACGTCTGGGCGGTGCTGCACCATCAGGTGCTGGCGGCGAGCATGGCCTATTTCCTCAACCCGCTGCTCAACATCGCGATGGGCGTGGCGCTGCTCGGCGAGCGGCTGACGCGGGCGCAGGCGGCGGCGGTGCTGCTGGCGGGGGCCGGCGTGGCGGTGCTGGCGGTGGGCGCGGGCGGTGGGCTGTGGATCAGCCTGACGATCGCGCTGAGCTTCGCCTTCTACGGCCTGATCCGCAAGCTCGCGCCGGTCGAGGCGTTCGAGGGGCTGACGGTCGAGACGCTGCTGCTGGCGCCGATCGCCGGTGGATATCTGATCTGGCTGGCCGGGCATGACGGGCTGAGCTTCGGCCGGGAGGCCGGGCTGACGGTGCTGCTGATGCTCGCCGGCGCGGTGACGACGGTGCCGCTGCTGCTGTTCGCCGCGGCGGCGCGCGAGCTGCGCCTGGCGACGCTGGGGCTGCTCCAGTTCCTCGCCCCCAGCCTCCAGTTCCTGCTGGCGATCACGCTGTTCGGCGAACGGCTCGACGCGCAGAAGCTGCTGAGCTTCGGGCTGATCTGGGCCGGCCTGGCGGTGTATGTGGGCGGCAGCCTGCTGGGCCGCAGAACCCGCGCTGCCGCGTAAGGCTTGGTACCGCGGCGTAGGCGGGGCTCTTGCGTGCCCACGCCCGATTCTCGTCATGCTGACGGAAGTCAGCATGTGGATTCACATTCGAAGTGCAACAGTTGGAATGCCTCGGCGGGGGTACGGAAGCCGAGGCACTTTCTGGGGGTG
>NZ_JBIUCZ010000054.1:0-12517 GCF_047975845.1 Sphingomonas mangrovi
CGGACGGCGTGCGTGGTCGTGGCGCTCCCGTGACGTAGCTGTCCCATACGGCTTCCTTCCATTCCAACGAAAGGATCGCACCATCAAACCGTGGGATCAAACATCTAGCGCGTGGTGGCGAGCGGAGCGCTGCGTCAGGGCGCTCCGCTCGCCGCCTCAGAACCGGTAGCCCAGCGTCGCCATCACGTTGCGCGGGGCGGTGCTGAAGCAGTCGCCGCGTGCGAGGCAGGAGGCGAAGGCGCGGTTGTCGAACAGGTTGGTGGCGTTGATCGTCAGCCGCCAGCGATCGTGCTCGATCTCGGCCAGCGCGTCGACCATCGTCCGGTCGGGCGTCACGATCGTCCAGAGCGCGCTCGTCGACACCTGCTTGCCGGTGTAGCGCACGCCCGTCCCCAGCTTGAGCGAGCCGAGGCTGCCGTAGAAGGTCTTGGTCGCCCAGGCGGAGGCGACGTGCTTGGCGATGTATCCGGTCGCCGCGGTGTCGCCGCTGACGTCGTTGTAGCCATAGGCGACCGAGAAGTCGTAGTTGTCCGGCAGGGTGCGGACCGCCTCGAACTCGAAGCCTTCGGTGGTGAGTTCCCCCGACTGGGTGATCAGGTTAGCCGGACCGTAGAGGACGCGGTTGCGCTCCTTGATGCGGAAGGCGGTGGCGGTGAGCAGCGTCGCGCGATCGGCCTGCCACTTGAACCCGGCCTCGTACTGGGTGCCGGTCTGCGGCTTGAAGGTCGTTCCCGCGCTGGTGCTGCCGGAGATCGGCAGGAAACTCTCGGTGTAGCTGAAGAAGGGCGAGATGCCCGCGCCCAGCTCACCGATGATGCCGGCGCGGAAGGTGGTCGCCTTGTCGGTCGATCGCGCGACGTCGCCGGTGGTGGTGTTGAGGCTGGCGTTGCGGACGCGGTCGCGCCGCGCGCCGAGCACCACCGAGACGCGGTCCCACAGCCGGATCTGATCCTGGACGTAGACGCCGAGCTGCTTCTGCGTGTCGCGGCCGAACGGGGCGACGACCTCCGGCAGCTCGATCGCGTCGTAATCGATGTCGTAGACGTCGATCACCTGGCCGCCGTAGTTGTCGCTCTTGCGGACGCGGTTCCAGCTGTAGTCGAGGCCGGCGAGCAGCGTGTGCTCGATCGCGGCGCCGGTGTTGAAACGTACCTGGACGTTGTTGTCGGTCGAGAAGACGTTGAGCCGCGCGACCGACGCGCTCGAGGTCAGGCCGATCAGCCGGCCGTTGCTGCCCGGTCGATATGGATCCTGGGGATTGCTGTAGCTGTCGGTATAGTGGCTGAAATAGTCGAGGTCGCTGTCGATGTAGCGCGCTTTGAGGCTCAGCTTGACGGCGTCGCTGAAGCGGTGCTCGACGAACCCGCCGCCCTGGAGCAGCCGCCCGCTGTAGCGGTCCTCGCCCGGCTTGCCGACGAACAGGTAGCGCGGCAGCCGCGGGTTGCCCGGGTTCTCGCGCAGCGTGCCGACGATCGGCAGGAAGTTCGACGTCGAGCCGCTGTCGTCCTCCTGATACAGGCCGAGCAGCGTCACGTCGGTGTCCTGCGTCGGGCGCCAGGTCACCGACGGTGCGATCATCACGCGATCGTCGGGAACGTGGTCGACATAGGTGTTCGCGTCGCGCACGCGGGCCGCGACGCGCGCGGCGAGCGTGTCGCCGAGCACGCCGTTCAGATCGGCGCGCACTTCCTTGCGGTCGTAGCTGCCATAGGTCAGCGCGACCTCGCCCGCGTTCTCGAACACCGGCGTCTTGGTCACCAGATTGACGATGCCGCCGATCGATCCCTGACCGAACAGCACCGACGCGGGGCCGCGCACGACCTCGACGCGCGAGAAGTTGTACGGATCGGAGGTGATGCTGGCGTAGTAGCTGAAGATGTCGCGCATGCCGTCGCGGAACTGCAGCGCATCGACCCCGCGGATGGTGAAGCCGTCGACGCGGGTGTCGCGGCCATAGGCGTCGGCGTTGACGCCCGCGGCATAGCGTACCGTGTCGGAGATGTTGATCGCACCCTGCGCCAGATAGACTTCGTCCGGGATGACGGTCAGCGGCTGCGGCACCTGGATCAGCGGCGTGTCGGTCTTGGTCGCGGAGACGCCCTGGTCGCGGCGGCCGGTGACGAGGACGTCGCGGTCGTCGTCCTCGGCTTGCGGCGCGGCGCGTTCGGTCTCGACGCCCTGCTCGGCCACCTCCTGCGCGAACGCCTGGGTCGAAACCAGCGCCGCCAATGCCACGCCTGCCAGATGGACGATCTTCACTACCACACCCCCCTTGAATGAGCGCGGCCCCGATAGTGCTATTGCGTGTGACTCGCAATGACTTTTCTGAAGGGAGTGGCGGCTGCTCAGGCGGGGTCGGTCTGCGGGGCAAGGGGTTAGCGGCGCGACGGCCCGCAGGCCGACGCGCGACGGAATGAGACCTCGACGTTCGTCAGGAGGACGGGCGGAACTGGCGGATGTGTTCGGTCCGCCGCTGCTCCATGCGGCGGGTTCGGAAGGGCGTCCCCGCCCGCGCTACTGCGCGAGCGCGGCGCTGGCGCGGGCCTTGCCTTCGTCGCGGACGGCGCGGGCGCGGGCCTCGGCCTGTTCCTCGACCAGCTTGGCCTCGCGCTCGCGCGCCTCGGCGCGAACCTGGAGGCGCTGCGCGTCGTAGCCGCCGCCCTGGCCGGCCTGCTGGCGCAGCTGCTGTGCCTCGGCCTTCATTCCCGCGGCGACGTTGCCGGCCTCGGCCTCGATCGCGTCGGCCTGCGCGTCGGCGGCGTCGCGCAGCTGGTCGGCCTGGCGCTCCTGCGGCGTCTGCGGGCCGCAGGCGCTCACCACCAGTGCCGCCGCGACGATCCACCCTGTCCGCATCTTCATCCCCTCTTTTGTCTCGATGGATGCAATTCCCCGCGGGCCGGAAGGTTGCGTCGCGCTGGCCGCCGCCATGCGCTACAGCGGCGCCACCGATGCTCGCGCGCCTGTCCCTCACCGATTTCCGCAACCATGCCGACGCCGTCCTCGCGCCCGGCGCGGGGTTCGTCGTGCTGTCCGGCGACAATGGCGCGGGCAAGACGAACGTGCTGGAGGCGGTGTCGCTGCTTGCCCCCGGCCGCGGGCTGCGGCGTGCGGCGCTGTCGGAGATGGCGCGGCAGGGCGGCAGCGGCGGCTTCGGCGTGGCGGCGACGCTGGTCGACGGCACCGCACTCGGTACCGGCACGCGCCAGGACGCGCCCGAGCGGCGGCTGGTGCGCGTCAACGGCGCGGCTGCGCCCGCCGCGGCGCTGGCCGAATGGCTGACCGTGCTGTGGCTGACCCCGGCGATGGACCGGCTGTTCGTCGAGCCCGCGGGCGAGCGGCGGCGCTTCCTCGACCGGCTGGCGCTGGCGCTGGCGCCCGGTCATGCCCGCCACGCCAGCCGCTACGAGGCGGCGATGCGCGAGCGCAACAAGCTGCTCGCCGACGATCGGCCGGCGGACCCGGAATGGCTGGCGGCGCTGGAGGCGCGCATGGCCGAGCATGGCGCGGCGATCGACGCGACCCGCCGCGCGACGGTGGCGGCGCTGGGCGAGCGCATCGCCGCGAACCCGGCCGGCGCCTTTCCGCGCGCCGGGCTCGCGGTGGAGGGCTGGGGCGGCGAGGCGGAGCGGCTGCGCGCCGAGCTCGCCGGCGGCCGTGCCCGCGACGCCGCCGCGGGGCGCGCGCTCGCCGGACCCCACCGCTCCGACCTGGCGGTGGTGCATCTGGAGAAGGGGCAGGCGGCGCACCGCTGCTCAACCGGCGAGCAGAAGGCGCTGCTGCTCGGGCTGGTGCTCGCCCATGCCGCGCTGGTGGCGGAGCGGGTCGGGCGCGCGCCGCTGCTGCTGCTCGACGAGGTGGCGGCGCATCTCGATCCCGGCCGGCGCGCGGCGCTGTTCGATCGGCTGGCAGGCGGCGGGCAGGTATGGCTGACCGGGACCGAGCCGGGATTGTTCGACGCGATCGGGGCGGACGCCACCCGCTACCACGTCGCCGAGGGGCGGGTGATTCCGGCGTAACCTTGACTTTTGGCAAGGTCGCGCGCATCTGCCGCCGCGCAGCGACGCTTCAAACAAGCAGCGTGATCCGGCCTTGCGGCCGAGGCTCGCGTCGCGCTCACCGGCTTCCCAAGTCACGCGGGTCGCATTTTTGCCCCGCCTTCCCGTGCGTGCCGCCTGGCCGCGCGTGCCGGCTACACACAGGTTTTCCATGTCCTTCCAGTCCCTTGGACTTTCCAAGCCGCTTCTCGATGCGCTCGCCGAGAAGAACTACACCGAACCCACGCCGATCCAGCGCGACGCGATCCCGATCGTGCTCGAACAGCGCGACCTGCTCGGCATTGCCCAGACCGGCACCGGTAAGACCGCGGCCTTCGTGCTGCCCTCGCTCGACCTGCTGGTGAAGGCGAACGTCCGCCGCAAGCCGATGCGCTGCCGCATGCTGGTGCTGGCGCCGACGCGCGAACTGGCGAGCCAGATCGCCGACAACGCGCGTACCTATGCCAAATACACCAAGCTGAATGTCGCAACCGTGTTCGGCGGCGTGCCCGTCAACCGCAACATCCGCGACGTCGCGTCGGGCGTCGACATCCTGGTGGCGACGCCGGGCCGGCTGCTCGACCTGGTCGACCAGAAGTGCCTGGCGCTCAACGAGCTCGAGATCCTCGTGCTCGACGAGGCCGACCAGATGCTCGACCTGGGCTTCATCCACGCGCTGCGCCGCATCGTGTCGATGGTGCCGAAGGATCGCCAGACTTTGTTCTTCTCGGCGACCATGCCCAAGGACATCCGCGACCTCGCCGACAAGTATCTGACCCACCCGGCCGAGGTGAAGGTGGCGCCGGTCTCCTCCACCGCCGAGCGCGTCGAGCAGTATGTCACCTTCGTGCAGCAGCAGGAGAAGCAGGCGCTGCTCACGCTGTTCTTCCGCAACAACAAGATCGACCGCTCGCTGGTGTTCACCCGCACCAAGCACGGCGCCGACCGCGTCGTGAAGCTGCTGGGCGCCAACGGCATCGCGTCCAACGCGATCCACGGCAACAAGTCGCAGCCGCAGCGTGAGCGTGCGCTCGGCGAGTTCCGCTCGGGCAAGGTGCCGATCCTGGTCGCGACCGACATCGCCGCACGCGGCATCGACGTGTCGGGCGTGAGCCATGTCGTGAACTTCGAGCTGCCGAACGTGGCGGAGCAGTATGTCCACCGCATCGGCCGCACCGCGCGCGCGGGCAACGACGGCATCGCCTTCGCCTTCTGCGCCGAGGACGAGCGTCCGTATCTGCGCCAGATCGAGAAGCTGACCCGTCAGAAGATCGAGGTGGTGCCGCTGCCGGAGAACTTCCTGGCCGAGGCGGCGAACATCAAGGCGACGCGCGCGCCCCACGCACCCGACCGCCCCGAGCGTCCGCGCAGCGAGCGCCAGCCGCCGCGTCCGCGTGCGACCCACAACGCGAAGCCGGCAGGCGCCGGTCGCGGCCCGGTTGGCAACCCGAGCCGTGGCGGCCAGGGCAAGCCGGCGGGCGAGCGTCCCGCAGGCGAGCGCCCGGCCGGTGCCCGTCCGGGCGGCCCGCGCCGCGGCGGTCGCGGACGGCGTCCGGGTGGCGGCGGTGGCCAGGGCGCGGCGCGCTGAGGCTACCCGAAGCTCAAACCAACCCCGTTTGTCTCGAGTAGGGATCGAGCTTGTCGAGAGCCCGTATCGAGAGAGCCGCAACCACCGGTCTCTCGATACGCCGTCTCGACAAGCTCGACGGCTACTCGAGACGAACGGATTTGGGAGCGGGCCGTCTAATTTGCGCGTTTGGCACCGAAGCGCCGCCGCTTCGTTGATCCGCTGATGCGGCACCGCCTCCATACTCCGATCGCAGCGGCACGCTGATGCCCGTCTGGCTCGAAGCCGGCCTGTGGGGCCTGCTCGGCGGATCGGCGCTGCTGATCGGCGCGGCGATCGCCTGGGTCGCGCGGCTGCCGCAGCGATTGGTCGCCGCGGTGATGGCGATCGGATCGGGCGTGCTGATCTCGGCCGTCGCCTTCGACCTGATGGACGAGGCCTTCGCGCGGGGCGGGCTGGACTCCACCGCGGCGGGCTTCGTCGGCGGGGCGGCGCTCTATACCGCCGGCAACGTCTGGCTGGCGCGCCGCGGCGCCCGGCACCGCAAGCGCTCCGGCCTGGAGAGTGCGGAGAAGCAGCCGCATGCCAGCGAAGGCGGCGGCACCGCCATCGCGATGGGCGCGCTGCTCGACGGCATTCCCGAATCGATCGTGATCGGCATCAGCCTGATCGGCGGGGCGGGGGTGAGCACCACCGTGGTCGCCGCGGTGTTCCTGTCCAACATCCCCGAAGGCCTGTCGTCCGCGGCGGGGATGAAGAAGGCCGGGCGCTCCGCCGGCTACGTGTTCGGCGTCTGGGCGGCGATCGCGCTGGCGAGCGGCATCGCCGCGCTGCTCGGCAACCTGCTGCTCGCCGGCGCCGGCGAGGAGGTGGTGGCGCTGATCACCGCGGTCGCGGCGGGCGGCATCCTGGCGATGCTGGTCGACACGATGATCCCCGAGGCGACCGAGAACACCCACGAATATTCGGGGCTGATCGCAGTCGCCGGCTTTCTGGCGGCCTTTTGGCTCAGCAAGGCGGGCTGAGAGCGGCGAAACGCCCGCATTTTGCTTCCGTTTCGAGGGCCAAAACCCTATATCCTCGGCATGGCAGAAGCTTCGAAGAAGAACGAGTACGGCGCCGAATCCATCAAGGTGCTGAAGGGCCTGGATGCGGTGCGCAAGCGTCCGGGCATGTACATCGGCGATACCGACGACGGCTCGGGCCTCCACCACATGGTGTTCGAGGTCAGCGACAACGCGATCGACGAAGCGCTTGCCGGCCATTGCGACCGCGTGCTCATCACCCTCAACCCCGACGGCTCGGTGTCGGTCGAGGACAACGGCCGCGGCATCCCGACCGGCATCCACCCCGAAGAGGGCGTGTCGGCGGCCGAGGTCATCATGACCCAGCTGCACGCGGGCGGGAAGTTCGAGAACACGTCGGACGACAATGCCTACAAGGTGTCGGGCGGCCTCCACGGCGTCGGCGTGTCGGTGGTGAACGCGCTCTCCGAATATCTCGACCTAACCGTCTGGCGCGACGGCGAGGAGCATTACATGCGCTTCCGCCACGGCGATGCCGAGGCGCCGCTGAAGGTCGTCGGCAAGGCCGAAGGCAAGCGCGGTACCCGCGTCACCTTCCTGCCCTCGACCGAAAAGGCGAAGGGCGACGGCGGCACGTTCAAGAACCACATCGAATTCGACTTCGAGAAGCTCGAGCACCGCTATCGCGAGCTGGCGTTCCTCAACTCGGGCGTGCGGCTGGTGCTGGTCGATGCACGGCGCGAGGACCCGCGCGAGGTGGAGCTGTTCTACGAGGGCGGCATCGCCGCGTTCGTGAAGTGGCTCGATCGCAACAAGCAGCCGCTGATGCCCGATCCGATCGCGATCACCGGCCAGCGCGACGATGTCGGCATCGACGTCGCGCTGGAGTGGAACGACAGCTATTACGAGAACGTCCTCGCCTTCACCAACAACATCCCGCAGCGCGACGGCGGCACCCATATCGCCGCGTTCCGCGCTGCGCTGACGCGCACCCTCAACGGCTATGCCGACAAGTCGGGCATGCTGAAGAAGGAGAAGGTGACGCTCACCGGCGACGACATGCGCGAGGGGCTCACCGCGATCGTCTCGGTCAAGCTGCCCGACCCCAAGTTCAGCTCGCAGACCAAGGACAAGCTGGTCAGCTCCGAGGTGCGCCAGCCGCTCGAGGCGCTGATGGCCGACAAGCTGTCGGAATGGCTGGAGGAAAATCCGCAGGGCGCGCGCGCGATCATCCAGAAGGTGATCGACGCCGCCGCCGCGCGTGAGGCGGCGAAGAAGGCGCGCGAGCTCACCCGGCGCAAGGGAGTGATGGACATCGCCTCGCTGCCCGGCAAGCTCGCCGACTGCCAGGAGCGCGATCCCGCCAAGTCCGAGCTGTTCCTGGTGGAGGGCGATTCCGCCGGCGGCTCCGCCAAGCAGGGCCGCGACCGCCATTTCCAGGCGATCCTGCCGTTGCGCGGCAAGATCCTGAACGTCGAGCGCGCGCGCTTCGACCGGATGCTGTCGAGCCGCGAGATCGGCACGCTGATCCAGGCGATGGGCACCGGCATCGGCCGCGACGACTTCAACCTCGACAAGCTGCGCTACCACAAGGTCGTCATCATGACGGACGCGGACGTCGACGGCGCGCATATCCGCACGCTGCTGCTGACCTTCTTCTACCGCCAGATGCCGCAGATCATCGAGGCGGGGCATCTCTATATCGCCCAGCCGCCGCTCTATAAGGCGACGCGCGGCCGGTCCGAGGTGTATCTGAAGGACGACGCCGCGCTCGATTCCTACCTGGTCGACGCCGGCGTCGCCGCGCAGGTGCTGGAGACGCCGGCGGGGGCGCGCAGCGGCACCGATCTCAAGACGCTGGTCGACCATGCCCGCCGCATGCGCACGCTGATGCGCTACGTGCCGCGCCGCTATGCGCCCGAGATCGTCGAGGTGCTGGCGCTGTCCGGCACGCTCGATCCCGAGGCGTCGCGCGCCGACCGCGAGACGCGGCTCGCCGATGCGGTCCAGCGGCTCGACAGCACCGACGGCGACGCGCGCTGGAGCGCGTCGATCTCCGAGGAAGGCGCGCTGCACTTCCGCCGCGTGTGGCGCGGGGTGACCGACCATCATGTGATCGAGGCCGCGTTCCTGACCTCGGCCGAGGGGCGCAAGCTCCACGCGCTCACCGCCGAGGAGGCGGAGAGCTATGCCGCCACCGCCAAGCTGGTGCCGGCGCGTGGCGCCCAGGCGAGCGACGCGGACAATCCCGTCGCCGACCTGGAGGAGAGCGAGGCGACGCCGGTCACCGCCGCCAAGGGCGAGGTGCTGATCGCACGGCCGAGCCAGCTGCTCGACGCGATCCTGGCGGCGGGGCGCAAGGGCCTGTCGATCCAGCGCTACAAGGGGCTGGGCGAGATGAACGCGGAGCAGCTGTGGGAAACCACGCTCGACCCGCAGAACCGCTCGATGCTGCGCGTGGCGATCGAGCAGGCCGACGTCGCGGACGAGATCTTCACCCGCCTGATGGGCGATGTGGTCGAGCCGCGCCGCGAGTTCATCCAGGAGAACGCGCTGAGCGTCGCCAACCTGGACGTCTAAGAGGTCGGTCGCGCTGCGACCGGCCTTGCCCTTCTTCGTCATCTCGACGGAAGTCGGCATCCATTCGCGCTCCGCTCGCGCTTCCTGCCGCTGCGGCAATGGATCCTGACTTTCGTCAGGATGACGGGGAAGGCCGTGTTAGCGGTACTTTTCGTGCGCTAGCACCCCGTCGGGCGCACGTTTCGACCACGGGCGGTTGACCTCGGCGGCATTGCGCCGCAGCAAAGGGGCATGGCCAGCCTCCCCTCGATCGCCAACGATCCCGACATCCGCTTCCTCGGTCGCCTGCTGGGCGACGTCATCCGCGCCTATGGTGGCGAGGAACTGTTCAAGCGCATCGAATATATCCGCGCGACCTCGGTCGACCGCCACCGCGGTGTCGCCGGTGCCGCCGCGATCGATCCCGGCCTCGATCGGCTGACGCTCGACGAGACCATCGCCTTCGTCCGCGGCTTCATGCTGTTCTCGATGCTCGCCAACCTGGCCGAGGACCGCCAGGGCGTCGCTGCCGAGCAGGGCGCCGACGTCGCCCATGCGCTCGAACGCCTCGCCGGGCACGGCATCGGCCGTGACGCGGTGCTCGCGCTGCTCGACGATGCGCTGGTGATGCCGGTGCTCACCGCCCACCCGACCGAGGTGCGGCGCAAGAGCATGATCGATCACCGCAACCGCATCGCCGAGCTGATGGCGCTGCGCGACCGTGGCATCGAGGAGACCGCCGACGGCGACCGCGTGGAGGAGGCGATCCTCCGCCAGATCGCGCTCCTGTGGCAGACCCGCGTGCTGCGCCGCGAGAAGCTGTACGTCGCCGACGAAGTCGACAACGCGCTCAGCTATCTGCGCGACGTGTTCCTGCCGACACTGCCGGCGCTCTACGCCCGCTGGGAGCGCGTGCTCGGCGCGCGCCCGGCGTCGTTCCTGCGCCCGGGCAGCTGGATCGGCGGCGACCGCGACGGCAACCCCTATGTCACCGCCGAGTCGCTCAAGCTGGCGCTGGCGCGCTCGGCCGAGGCGGTGCTCGGCTATTACCTCGAGGCGGTGCATGCGCTCGGCGCCGAGCTGTCGATCTCGACCGAGCACGCCAGCGTCGACGCGCCGGTCGAGGCGCTGGCCGAGGCGAGCGGCGACACCGCCGCCAGCCGCGCCGACGAGCCCTATCGCCGCGCGCTGTCGGGCATCTACGCGCGGCTTTCCGCCACCTATCAGGCACTGACCGGCAAGGCGCCGCCGCGGCCCGCCGCGCTGCCCGGCGAACGCTATGCCGATCCGGCGGCGTTCCGCGACGAACTGGCGGCGATCGCCCACGCGCTCACCATCGGCGGCAACGGCCCGCTCGCGACCGGCGGCGCGCTCGGCCGGCTGATCCGCGCGGTCGAGACCTTCGGTTTCCACCTCGCCACGCTCGACCTGCGCCAGAACAGCGCCGTGCACGAGCGGGTGGTGGCCGAACTGCTCAAGGCCGGCGGGGTCGAGGACGACTATGCCGCGCTCGACGAGGATGCGCGCGTCGCGCTGCTGCGCCGTGAGTTGGCGAGCCCGCGGCCGCTGACGTCGCCCTATTTCGGCTATTCGGAGGAGACCGCGTCGGAAGTGGCGATCCTCCACGCCGCCGCCGACGCGCACGCCAAATACGGCCGCGCGTGCATCCGCCACTACATCGTGTCGATGGCGGAGTCGGTGTCCGACCTGCTCGAGGTCAACCTGCTGCTCAAGGAAGCGGGGCTCTACGTGCCGGGCGAGCCGCCGGAAGCGCACATCATGGCGATCCCGCTGTTCGAGACGATCGGCGATCTGCAGGCGGCACCCGACATCATGCGTGCCTGGTTCGCCCTGCCCGAGGTGGCGGCGGTCGCCTGTGCCCGCGGCCATCAGGAAGTGATGATCGGCTATTCCGACAGCAACAAGGACGGTGGCTATCTGACCTCGACCTGGCAGCTCAGCCGCGGCTCGACCGCGCTGCAGCCGGTGTTCGAGGAGGCGGGCGTCGGCATGCAGCTGTTCCACGGCCGCGGCGGCGCGGTGGGGCGCGGCGGGGGCTCCTCCTTCGCGGCGATCCAGGCGCAGCCGCCCGGCACCGTGCAGGGGCGCATCCGCATCACCGAACAGGGCGAGGTGATCGCCGCGAAATACGGCACGCGGGCGAGCGCCACCACCAACCTGGAGGCGATGGCCTCCGCGACGCTGCTCGCGAGCCTGGAGCCCGAGCGGCTCGCCCACGCCGATTACGAGCGCTTCGCCGCGGCGATGGACACGCTGTCCGACACCGCGTTCCACGCCTATCGCGACCTGGTCTACGGCACCGAGGGCTTCCGCACCTTCTTTCGCCAGATGACGCCGATCGGCGAGATCGCCGGCCTCAAGATCGGCTCGCGCCCGGCGAGCCGCAAGAAATCGGACGCGATCGAGGATCTGCGCGCGATTCCCTGGGTGTTCAGCTGGGCGCAGGCGCGCGTGATGCTGCCGGGCTGGTACGGCGTCGGCCAGGCGATCGCGGCGTTCGAAGACAAGGGACTGCTGCGCGAGATGGCGAGCGGCTGGCCGCTGTTCGCCGCCACGCTCGCCAACATGGATATGGTGCTCGCCAAGTCCGACATGGCGATCGCCGAACGCTATGCCGGGCTGGTCGAGGACCGGGCGATGGGCGATGCGATCTTCGGCCGCATCCGCGACGGCTGGCAGGCGACGCACGACGGGCTGCTGACCGTCACCCGCCAGACGCGGCTGCTGGAGAAGCATCCGCAGCTGGAGACGTCGATCCGGTTGCGGCTGCCGTACATCGAGCCGCTCAACCTGCTCCAGATCGAGCTGCTGAAGCGGCATCGCGCGGGCGAGGAGGATGCGCGCATCGGCGAGGGGATCCTGCTGTCGATCAACGCGATCGCGACGGCGCTGCGCAACAGCGGGTGAGGGAAGCCGTCATCCTGACGGAAGTCAGGATCCATTGCCGCACCGGCTGGAGGCGCGAGCGGAGCGCGAATGGATGCTGACTTTCGTCAGCATGACGGGGAGGGTGGGGCTGCGTTCGCGACCCTCACCACCTCACCTCACCCCCACCTCCGTTCGCTTCGAGCTTGTCGAGAAGCCCTCACGAGCGGTTCGCCAGCGCTTCTCGACAGGCTCGAAGCAGGGCGCCTGCCGCCGTGCTCCCGCGCAGGCGGGAGCACAGGGTCTCTGAACGCAGCGCTTGTGGCCCTGGGCTCCTGCCTGCGTGTAGTGTTTCGCGAGGTTGGCTTTGCGGCAATGGTGGAGGTTGGCGGGACAGAGATGGTGTAGAACGGGGCATGGTCTGGCTGAGGAGTCGGCGATGCTGA
>NZ_JBIUCZ010000055.1:0-11452 GCF_047975845.1 Sphingomonas mangrovi
CAACAGGTCCGCAAAGGACGCCGGCCTCGTCTGCTTGCGCATCTCATCTCTCCGATACCCAGCGAAGAGAATTACATCCCCAGCTTTATGCAAAGGTCCCGCGTGCGCTGGGATGACGGCCGACGAAGAGGGCAGCCAGCGCGTCCCGCCGCACCTCCTGCACGACCCGTCGCGGCGTCACCCGGAAGGTGCTGGCGGCAGCGCCCCTTATCGGCGTTGGCCGGAGGCATGATCATTCGCGCCGCCGCCGCCTCCGTCGTCCTCCTCGCGCCGCTCGCCGCGGCGGCGCAGGACGTGTCGCCCACTCCGCTGCCGTGGACGCTGCCCCCGGGCAACAGCATCCCGCCCGCCGAGGTCGAGCCGCCCGTCGTTCCGCAGCCCGCGCCGACGCCCAGCCGCACCCCGCGTCCGCGCCCCACCGCCACCCCGAGCCCGGCCGCCACTCCACGCCCGCGCCCGACCCCCACGCCCGTAACGCCGGCCGCGCCGGCACCCACGCCGACGCCCACCCCCGAGGCCGTGGCGCCGGAACCCGCACCGGTGGTCGAGGCCACGCCCGAACCGACCCCCGAGCCCGTCGTCGAGCCGGTCGAGACTTCGCCCGAGACGCCGCCGGTCGAACCGGTCGAGAGCGAGTCGCGCGGATCGCTGCTGTGGGTGGTGCTCGCCGCGCTCGCCATCACGGCGCTCGGGGCGCTGCTGTTCTGGCGCCGCCGTCCTGCGGCCGAGCCGGTCGAGGCGCCGATCGACGTGGCGCCCGAGTCCGTCGCCCCGGTGGCGGCACCCGAGCCTCTCGCGCCAGTCGCGGTGCCGGTCGCGCCGGAGCCCTCCGCCCAGCCGAGCTTCCTGACCCGACCCCTCGCTACGCCGGCGCCCGTCCCGGCGGCCGAGCCGGCCCCGGAGGCGACCGGCCCGAGCTTCCTCACCCGGCCGGCGCCTGCCGCCGCGCCGACCGCCGCGACCCCGCCGATCGTCGCGACCCCGACGGAAGATCGTCCGCCGCTCGACTTCTCCTTCCTGCCCTTCGCGATGGGGACCCAGGACGGCAAGGCGGTGGTGCGCTTCGAACTGGGTGCCGCCAATCCGACCGACATCGGCGTCGCCGAACTGCGTTTCGCCGCCGGCATGTTCAGCGCCAGTCCCGAGCAGGATGCCGGCATCGAGCGGTTCTTCGCCGAGGTGCCGCAGCACGCCCAGCTCCAGCCGTTTCCGCTCGAGCCGCACGAGGCGCGCAAGCTGGAGGCGACGGTGTCGCTGCCGCTCGAAAACGTGGCGGTGCTCAGTGCCGGCGACCGACGCTTCTTCGTGCCGGTAATGGCGATCGACGCGCGCTACCGCTGGGCGGATGGCCAGGAGGCGCGCACCCGCGTCGCCTTCGTCGTCGGTCGCCAGATCCAGGGCAGCGACAAGCTCGGCCCCGTCTTCCTCGACCGCGGCGACCGCCTGGTCGAGCGCCTCGAAGCCCGCCTCCACGGCGCGGTCCGCCGCGATTGACCGGGCGCTTCTGAAAGGGCGGGGAGGGCGGCGGCCACCGTCCCCCGTCTTCGTCATGCTGACGGAAGTCAGCATCCAGATGCGCTAGGCTCGCGCCTCTTGGCCGTAGCGGCAATGGATCCTGACTTTCGTCAGGATGACGGGGCAGGAACGGCTGCCCGTCCCGCGGGCCTTAAGGTCGGGGCATTCCGCGGCCTCGCGTTCCCCAACCCCTGGTCCCCCGCCCCTTCCGTCATGCTGACGGAGGTCAGCATCCAGACAGGCTCCGCTCGCGCTTCCTGCCCGAAGCGGTGAATGCATCCCGCCCCCCGTCACGATGACGAGCGGGGAACGGGCCGTTGCGCATCCCATCCGCCGCCGTCGCCCGCAGACACGAAAAAAGGGGCGGCCCCGCAGGACCGCCCCTCTTCTGGTCGGCAAGAGCCGTCCGGCCGAAGCCGGACGTCGCTTACTTGACTTCGACGGTGCCGCCGGCGCCTTCGATCTGCGCCTTGATCTTGTCGGCTTCGTCCTTCGACACGCCTTCCTTGACCGGCTTCGGCGCGCCCTCGACGAGAGCCTTCGCTTCGGTCAGGCCCAGGCCGGTGATCGCGCGGACTTCCTTGATGACGTTGATCTTCTTGCCACCGTCGCCGGTGAGGATCACGTCGAACTCGGTCTTCTCTTCGACGGCAGCAGCGCCGCCAGCAGCGCCGCCGGCAGCCGGAGCAGCCGCAACCGCAGCAGCGGCCGAAACGCCCCACTTCTCTTCGAGCAGCTTCGACAGCTCAGCAGCCTCGAGGACGGTCAGTTCGCTCAGCTGGTCGACGATCGCGTTCAGGTCAGCCATGTGTAATCTCCAAAATCAAATGGTTCGGGTTGTTGGTCCGGGCAGGGGCGCCGATCAGGCGGCCTCCTGTTCCTTCTCCGCATGCGCCGCAAGCACGCGGGCGACCTGCGCCGCGGGTGCCTGGGTGATGGTCGCGAGCTTGGTCGCGGGTGCCACGACGAGCCCCACGATCTTCGCACGCAGCTCGTCGAGCGACGGCAGCGCGGCCAGAGCCTTGATGCCTTCCGCGTCGAGAAGCTGGCCGCCCATCGCACCGCCGACGATCTCGAGCTTGTCCGTGGTCTTGGCGAAGTCGTTGACGACCCGGGCCGCGGCCACGGGGTCGGCAGACGTCGCAAGCGCGGTCGGCCCGGTCAGCAGGTCGGCGATCACCGCATAATCGGTGCCTTCCGCTGCGATCTTGGCAAGGCGGTTCTTCGCGACCTTGTAGCTGGCGCCGGCTTCGCGCATCTTCGTACGGAGCGTCGTCGACTGGGCGACGGACATCCCGAGGTTGCGGGTGATGACCACCACGCCGACCTCGCTGAAGGTGCGGTTCAGCTCGGATACCAGCTCACTCTTTTGAGCGCGATCCATGCCGTTCTCCTCACAAATGGGCCGTGCACGAGGCGCGGCCCGGTACAGGTCCCGGTGGCGAACCACCGGGGGCGACGTGTCCGAGGGGCATGGGCTCTGGTGCCAGCGGAGCAACCCGATGGCGGACCCGGCGCTGCCGAAGCAGAGAGCCGGGAATAGAATCACCTTCCCCGTCTAGGCAGGACATTAAGCCGGAAGCCGGCACCTGCTGTCTCGGACGGCGAACCGGACGCGAGTCCGGATCAAGTGCGCGCCCATAGCAGAAGCACGCGGTCGCGCAAGCGAAAGCGCCTCCGTCCCGGAAAGAAACAGGACTCGCCGCGGCGACGCGTCCGTAGCGGCTGCATCTGCGGAACCGAACAGGGTAAAGAAAGCGTTAACACGCGACTGTCGCAGGCATGGGGCCGGTGCGGGGAGGGGTGTTCGATGCGAATTTCATCTCGGTTGTTCGTCGGGCCGGCGCTGCTGGCGGCTGCGGTTGCCGCCGCCCCGGCGATCGCGGCACCGGCCGCCGCGCCGGCGGTGGTGAGCGTGATGGAGACCAGCGGCACGCTTCGCCCCGGCGAGTATCTCTGGGCAGCCGACGGCGTGCCGCCGGGCAAGCTCGCGATCGTCGTCGATCTGCGCCGCGAGCGGCTCTACGTCTATCGCGGCGGCGTCGAGATCGGCCGTACGCTGATCATCTACGGCGCCGACCATCTGCCGACGCCGACCGGCCGCTTCCCGATCCTGCAGAAGGATCGTGACCACGTCTCCAACCTCTACGACGCGCCGATGCCGTACATGCTGCGGCTGACCTGGGACGGCGTCGCCATCCACGGATCGGGCGAGGACGTCGACGGCCGCTACGCCACCCACGGCTGCATCGGCGTCCCCGACGAATTCGCCGCGCTGATCTACGGCCAGGCGAAGATGGGCGACGTGGTCGTCGTCACCCGCGACTGGATGCCGGAGGTCTACGGCAACGAGGGCGTGCAGGTGGCCTCGGCGGGGTAGGAGGAGCCGGCGCGTAGTCGGTCACCGGCTCCGCTCGGCAGCGTTTTCGCGCCGGTATCGCGCCAGGCCGGAGTATCCCGTCGGCCGATATCGACACCGTATACCAACGCCGCCCATACAAAAAGGGCCGGGATCGCTCCCGGCCCTTTTCGTTTGGCTTGGTCCCGAAGGGGATCAGGCAGTGGCGACTTCGGCCACGTCCACCTTCACGCCCGGGCCCATCGACGACGACAGCGCGACCTTCTTGAGGTACTTGCCCTTGGCGCCCGACGGCTTGGCCTTGACCACCGCGTCGACCAGCGCGTCGAAGTTCTCGCGCAGGTCCTCGGCCGAGAAGCTCGCCTTGCCGATGCCGGAATGGATGATGCCGGCCTTCTCGACGCGATACTCGACCTGACCGCCCTTGGCGGCTTCGACGGCGGCGGCGACGTTCATCGTCACCGTGCCGAGCTTCGGGTTCGGCATCAGGCCCTTGGGACCCAGCACCTTGCCGAGGCGGCCGACCAGGCCCATCATGTCCGGGGTCGCGATGCAGCGGTCGAAGTCGATCTTGCCGTTCTGCACGGCTTCCATCAGGTCCTCGGCGCCGACCACGTCGGCACCCGCCGCGGTCGCTTCCTCGGCCTTGGCGCCGCGGGCGAACACGCCCACGCGCACGGTCTTGCCGGTGCCCTTGGGCAG
This sequence comes from Sphingomonas mangrovi, assembly GCF_047975845.1. Lineage (NCBI taxonomy): Bacteria > Pseudomonadati > Pseudomonadota > Alphaproteobacteria > Sphingomonadales > Sphingomonadaceae > Sphingomonas > Sphingomonas mangrovi. The sequence goes on from NZ_JBIUCZ010000055.1 coordinate 4,577, forward strand.
CGTCACGACGCCGCGGACCATCTGGTCGGCGTGGCGCGGATCGACGCCCAGGTTCAGCGCGACCTCGATGGTCTCGTCGAACTTGGCGGTGGCGTTGGACTTCACCAGCGCGATCGCCTCATCGACGGCGTGCAGCTTCTCGGCGTCGACCGACCAGCTCTTCTGCTTCTTGCTCAGCTTGGTCATGGGATCAGCCCTCCACCACTTCGAGGCCCATCGCGCGGGCCGAGCCTTCGATGATCTTGGTCGCTGCCTCGATGTCGTTGGCGTTCAGGTCCTTCATCTTCGCGGTGGCGATATCGGCCAGTTGCGAACGCTTGATCTTGCCCGCGGACACCTTGCCCGGCTCCTTCGAGCCCGACTTCAGGTTGGCGGCCTTCTTGATGAGATAGGTCGCCGGCGGCGTCTTGGTCTCGAACGAGAAGGAGCGGTCGGCGTAGACGGTGATGACGGTGGGGAGGGGGGTGCCCTTCTCCTGGTCGCCGGTCTGCGCGTTGAACGCCTTGCAGAATTCCATGATGTTCACGCCGCGCTGACCCAGCGCCGGGCCGATCGGCGGCGACGGGTTGGCGGCACCAGCTGCGACCTGCAGCTTGATATAGCCGGTGATCTTCTTTGCCATGATTCTCACTCTGTAGCGGGGCAGGGCCGAAGCCGCGCCCGTTTCAAGTTTAGCGGTCCGTTCGGCCGCCCCGAAGGGCAGACGCCTCCCGCAAATTTTCCACGCATAACGTTGGAAGGCGCGCGCATAGCCGAAGCCGGGCGCAAAGGCAATGCGGTGGGCGGAACCTCCCAAGCTGAGGGACGATCGCCATTCCTCCATTGCCGTTCGTCTCGAGTAGGGATCGAGCTTGTCGAGAGCCCGTATCGAGAGAGCCACCGCGCGCCGACCTCTCGATACGCCGTCTCGACAAGCTCGACGGCTACTCGAGGCGAACGGATTAGGGGGAAAGTTGTGCGCCCGCGCTGAATGGCGATCGGCCTCAGTTCCCCGGCGCAGGCCAGGGCCCGGCTGGGCGAACGGCTGAGAGGCGCGTCGACCCTCGACAGGCTACCCCAACTGGACCCCGGCCTGCGCCGGGGAACGGACTCAGGCCTGCGCGAACCAGATCACGTGCTGCGGCCCCTTGCCGTTCTCGCGTGCGCGCACCCGCACCTCGTCGACGCGGAAGCCGGCTTGGCTCAGCCGCCGTGCGAACGCCGGGTCGGGTCCGGCCGACCACACCGCCAGCACGCCGCCCGGCCGCAGCGCCGCGCGGGCCCGCGTCAGCCCCTGCGGCGTGTAGAGCCCGTCGTTATCCTGCCGCGTCAGCCCGTCGGGGCCGTTGTCGACGTCGAGCAGAATCGCGTCGTAGCGCGTGGCCGCCGGTCCTGCCGAGGCCTCGCCGATCGCCGCGCCGACGTCGCCCATGCGGACCGTTACGCGCGGATCGTCGAGGCAGCCGTCGGCCAGCTCCGCCATCGGCCCACGCGCCCAGTCGAGGATGCCAGGCACCAGCTCGGCGACCGTCACCTGCGCGTCGGCACCGACGTCGCCGAGCACCGCCCGCAGCGTGAAGCCCATGCCATAGCCGCCGATCAGCAGCCGCGGCGCCGGGCGCCCGCCCAGCCGCGCGACGCTCATCGTGCCCAGCGCGACTTCGGAGCCGCGCATCCGGGTGCTCATCAGTTCGTTGCGCTCGAGCAGGATCATGAAGTCGCCGCCGTGGCGGACCAGCCGCAGCGGCGGCCCGCCCGGCACCTCGGCGACGCCGATCAGCTCGCGCGGGGTCACCGCTTGCGGGCTTTGCGCGCCGCGTAACGGGCGTCGCGCGCCGCCTTGAGTTCCTCCTCGCTCTTGGGCGGCTTGGGGGCCTTCGCCGCCTCTGCCTCGCGCGCGGCTTCCGCCGCGGCGACCTTGGCCGCCTTTTCCGCCTGAACGGCGGCTTCGCGTTCGGCGCGGCGCTCGGCCGCGGCGGCCTTGCGCGCGGCCTGGGTCGCCTGCCGCGCCGCGATCGCGTCCGGATCGGCGACCGGCTTGTTGCGCAGCTTTTCGAGCGCGGCCAGCTTGGCGGCCTTCGCCGCGGCTGCACGCTCGGTGAAATCGGGAGCCTTATACCCTGCCATATCGTATCCGTTCTGGGTCGCGACCGTCGCGACCTCGGTGCGAGCCCCTTAGCGGCAAAAGCGGCCCGAGTCTCGTTGCGTCCGGAGGGTGCGCGCAGCCCGGACCTTCAACTGCTTGAAAGGTTGGATTTGGGGGCAGAGGCCCACCCGCTCCGCCCGTCCAGAAGCCCGCCGCAAGCCCGCGCTGCCGGACCTGCCGCCCCCGGTCGAGGCGGCGCCGGCGGGCCTGCCGGAGCTGCCGGACCTGCCGCCGATCGACGACAGCGAACTGAAGCTGCCGGAGAACCGGCGGGTGCCGGACCCGAACCTCGCGATGTTCGGCGGGTGGCGGTTCGGGGCGATCGCCGAGCGCGCGGCGTGGCGGAATGGGAGGGGGTAGGGGGTGCCGGCGGCGGGAAGGGGCCGCTTTAGAGATAATCCGATTTTGGGACGCACCGCAGATAGGGGACACGGTCACGCCATCGAAATTTCGTTCTGTTTCGATGGAAAGCGCAGGTGAGCGCACGATTCTTACGAAAGCCCCTTTCATTACGCAAAGTTTTGTGGAAAAAATCCGCCACTGGCAACGGGAACTTGGCTCCATGGATATTCGCCGCACCATCCTCGACACCGTTCCGAAGGAACTGTGGATCGACCTTGAAGACCGCCATCGCGCCGAGGCGTTCAATGCGCACAATGTGGTCAAGACGAACATCCCGCTGAACGCCAAGCGGAGCCGGGAGGTCGAGGGCCAGATCCGCTTCCGTCTTCAGGAACAAGGCTATGAAGAGGTGGTCCAGCTTCACGGTGGCCATCTTGTCGATGACGGCATCATGCCGGGCACCGACTTGCGCGTTTATCAGCCCTTTGCTCGCTTTCAGGGCCCGAGAGTTGGCGTCATTCTCGGCTTCGCGGCGATGCCCGAGCCACGCAAAATGCCCGCCAAGAACATGTCGCGCGCTGCGGGTGTCTCACTGAACTGGCACCTTCAGCCAAGCATGTTCGATGACCCTGGGAGTTTGCGTGCGAACGATATTTTCGTGCTGTTCCTGACCGCTCGAGATCGCAACAGGGCCGGCATGATCGAGGAGATCGCGGTCGGTGTTATCGGCGCGGACTACAAGGATTTCCTCTTCTACGAATCACTCGAAGATTTCTTGCGCGGCTACGGCGATGGGGCCGATGCGCCGGATCGCCCGGACGGTCACGGCGACCGGGCTGCCGAAATCAAGCTCCGTAAGACGCGCAAGCTGTTCTTGCCTCCGGAGAATCGCCCGGATAGCGACGTCGAGGACGGCTCGAACGAATAGGTCGAGCGCACCGATACACGCTGATTTTTCTTGGCTTCGCACCTTGGAAAGGTGCGAAGCCGCAAGGACTCCGACCATGAGAATTGGTACTCCAGGCTTCATACCCGCGAGGCTCACCGAGATCCGTCATGCGCGGCGCATCCCTTCCCGCGCTGCGCTGGCAAGGCGTATTGAATCGAGCTCCAGCTCCGTGTCGCGCTGGGAGGACGAAGGTTCCGATCAGACGCCCGATCCCGCAATGCTCGTTCGCTTGGCGGGAGAACTCCACGTGCGTCCGGAGTATTTTCTTCGCGACACCTACGAAAGCGATCGCCCGACTTTCTTGCGTTCGCTGTCGAGCACTCTTGTTCGGGACCTGGCGTATCAGACGGCTCAGATGCAGTGGCTGCACGAAGCCAGCTACATCATCAGCCATTACGTCGACCTTCCTGAGGTCGATATTCCCGATGTCCTTGCAGGCGCTGATTATACCCAGCTGCGCGACGAGGACATCGAGCAGATCGCGCTCGATCTGCGGCGGCATTGGAATTTCGGCGAGGGGCCGAGCGGCGACATGGTGGCGCTGATGGAGCGCATCGGCATCGTCGTTGCGACCATCCCGATGAACACGACAAAACTCGATGGTCTCTGTAGCTGGTCGCCCATCGACGGGCGGCCACATGTGCTGCTCGCGACCGACAAGATGTCCTTCCCTCGCAGGCAGATGGACGCTGCTCACGAGCTAGCTCATGCCGTTTTGCACCGTGCGGTACCGGCCGAGGAGTTTGAAGCCAATCTACGCGTGATCGAGCGGCAGGCCTTTCGACTCGGCAGTGCCTTTCTCATGCCATCGACGAGCTACCCACACGAGGTTCGGCGCTGCTCGCTTGCAGTGCTGGCGAGCCTCAAGGAGAGGTGGCGAGTTTCGATCAAGGCTCAGATCAAGCGACTTTCCGATCTCGACATCATCCCTGAAGAGTTGTCGCGTCAGCTTTATAAGCTCTACTCGGCGAAGGGTTGGTCGAAAGGAGAGCCGCTGGATCAGCATTGGCCCATCCAGCAGCCGCGAGCTCTACGCGACAGCCTCAACCTGATCGTCGATAATGGAGTGCGCAGCAAAGCCGACTTGCTCGCGACCGAATTTACGATCTCGGCAACAGATGTGGAGTTGCTTTGCGGTCTGCCACCGCGCTGGTTCGAACGCGATTCAGCCGAGGTCGTGACGTTGAAGCGCGGTAGGACAGATGGCGCGATTCTATCGCAAGGCGAAGGCCAGATCATCGCCTTTCCGGATCGTCATCGTCGCTGACTCGGGTATACCTACCGAGGCGCTTCGCAGCTTCCAAGGAGAGGTCGGTGCCACCTCGATGGCCGACTTTATGGCGCATAGAATCCGTTTCTGGGCGGGAGAAATCGCCACCATCGCGCAAAACAAAAAGCCGGAGCATCGCCCCAGCTTTTTCGTGTCTCTCATGCAGCCCGACGCGGGAGTGAATCCCGCGTCGTCGGTCGGGTTCGGCGATGCCGACCCGCCGGCCGGAAGTGTGCCGTCTCGTGATTAGCGTCCGCTAATCACGTGCGGCTCACTTCGAGCGCTCGACCTGCTCGAAGTCCAGCTCGACCGGGGTGGCGCGGCCGAAGATCGACACCGATACCTTGACCTTCGACTTGTCGAAATCGAGCTCCTCGACCAGCCCGTTGAAGCTGGCGAACGGGCCGTCGAGCACCTTGACCGAATCGCCGATCTCGAAATCGACCTTGATCTTCTGCTTCGGCGCGGCGGCGGCTTCCTGCTTGGTGTTCAGGATGCGCGCGGCCTCGGCCTCGCTGATCGGCTGCGGCTTGCCCGACGAACCCAGGAAGCCCGTCACCTTCGGCGTGTTCTTCACCAGGTGGTAGACGTCGTCGTTCATGTCGAGCTTGGCAAGGACGTAGCCGGGGAAGAACTTGCGCTCCGACTGCACCTTCTTGCCGCGACGGACCTCCGTCACGGTCTCGACCGGCACCTCGACGGATTCGACCAGGCGGTCGAGCCCGAGGCGGGTGGCGTCGGCCAGGATCTGGTCGCGAACCTTGTTCTCGAAGCCCGAATAGGCGTGGATGATGTACCAGCGCGACATGCGTTATCCCTTTACGCGGCCAGGCTCAGCAGTGCCTTCACGAGCGCGTCGAACGCCGAGTCCACCGCGAAGAAGAACACGCCCAGCAGCGATGCCATGATGACCACCATCACCGCCGTCATCACGGTTTCGCGCCGGGTCGGCCACGTGACCTTCTTGGTCTCGGCCTGCACCTGGCGGATGAACTCGATCGGAGACGTCTTCGCCACTGTTTCACCTGAAGTCTTGTGCGTCACCGCCAGCGGGGCAAGGGTCTGCTGCCCGGTTCCTCCAAGGAACCGGTGCGGCCCATCCACGCTGTCGGATTGGGTCCGGTATCTAGCGACGAAGCCCGGAGGGTGCAAGCGGAGGTTGGTGGGGCTTGCCGAGCGGGCGCCGGGGAGCGGCGGCGAGGGCGCGTGTGCGGCGGGAGATGCCAGCCTGCGCTGGCAGGACAGCCCCACTCTTATCCCGTCACCCCAGCGAAAGCTGGGGGCTCGCCCCGCAGGCGGGCTCCCTGCGGCAGCCCTCTCAGAGCAGCCCGAGCACCAGGAATCCGCCGACAAGCGCGACCAGCACCGCGATGCCGATCAGGTTGAGCCGCCGCTCGATGAACGCCTGCACCGGCGCGCCGTAGCGCTTGAGCAGGAAGGCGATGAGGAAGAAGCGGAACGCGCGGGTGACGGCTGCTGCCGCCAGGAACGCGGCGAAGTTGAACTTGGCGAGGCCGCTGGCGATCGTCACCAGCTTGAACGGGATCGGCGTCAGCCCCTTGATGAGGATGATCGCCGCGCCCCATTTGGCGTACCACGCCTGGAACTCGTCGGCCTTGTCCTCCAGGCCATAGAGGTGGATCAGCCACTGGCCGACGCTGTCCCACAGGAAATAGCCGATCGCATAGCCCAGCGCCCCGCCCAGCACCGAGGCGATCGTGCAGATCGCCGCGATGCGATAGGCGCGCTCGCGGTGCTGCAGCACCACCGGCACCAGCACGACGTCGGGCGGGATCGGAAAGAAGGAGCTCTCGCAGAACGACACCACCGCCAGGCTGCGCACGGCATGACGGTGGTTGGCGAGACGAAGCGTCCAGTCGTAGAGCGCGCGAAACATCGAGGACCGTCCCGGGAAGCTGGCGGCGCGCCGGAAGGGTGCGCTCGAGGGGCCGGCCACGGCCGGTGCCGGCGTCCTACGCGGGCGCGGGCGGGCGGGCAAGCTGGCGGCGTGGGTGGGGGAGGGCGTCACCGCCGCCGCACCGCTGTCTCCGCCGCACCGGCGTCGCCACCGTGCGTCATCCCAGCGAAAGCGGGACATTTGCATAACCGGTTTTTTGGTGAAGCGGTGGCGTGAATGGTGGTTGCGGCGGCGGGAGTGGCGACGCGGCGGGGATCGGGTGGGTGAGCTGT
>NZ_JBIUCZ010000056.1:0-11376 GCF_047975845.1 Sphingomonas mangrovi
ACCGTTCCGCATACGAGAGCTGTCGGTACCTGGTTCCCATCGCAACACCTCAACCTGGTGTTGCACTTCGTTTGTGAACTCGGGGCATCCATTCGCGCTCCGCTTGCGCTTCCTGCCGGTGCGGCAATGGATCCTGACTTCCGTCAGGATGACGGCTGGGATTTTGGCGCGCAAGCGCCCACCGGACACGCCGCCGCTAGTGACAAGCCCGCCGGTTCGGATACACACGCACCCCAGCATCAACCATCGGCCGCAGGTCGATGCGCTTCAGGGGAGGGTGGCCGGATGGGCCTTGCGACAATCGATCTGGTGGTGGTGATCGCTTATGCGATCGGCATCTTCGGGCTCGCGCAGTATGTCTCGCGCGACAAGGGCGGGCGGGAGAAGGACTCGTCCGACTATTTCCTCGCCTCGAAATCGCTGCCGTGGTGGGCGATCGGCGCGTCGCTGATCGCGGCCAACATCTCGGCCGAACAGATCGTCGGCATGGCCGGCTCGGGCTATGCGATCGGCCTCGCCATCGCCTCGTACGAATGGATGGCTGCGCTGACGCTGCTGATCGTCGGCAAGTTCTTCCTGCCGATCTTCCTGCGCAACCAGATCTACACCATGCCGCAGTTCCTGGAGCAGCGGTACGGCCCCAGCATCCGTACGCTGATGGCGGTGTTCTGGCTCGCGCTCTACGTGTTCGTGAACCTCACCTCGATCATCTGGCTGGGCTCGATCGCGGTCAACCAGGTCGCGGGCGTCGACCAGACGGTGGCGCTGGTCGGCCTGGGGCTGTTCGCGCTGCTCTACCAGATCCGCGGCGGGTTGAAGGCCGTGGCGCTGACCGACATCGTCCAGGTGACGCTGCTGGTGTTCGGCGGGCTGTGCGTCTCGGCGTTGACCCTGTCGCAGATCGGCGGCGAGGGCGGCATCCTCGGCGGCTTCGCCGAGCTGACCCGCCGCGCGCCCGAGAAGTTCGACATGATCCTCTCGCCCGACAACCCCTTCTACAAGGATCTGCCGGGGATCAGCGTGCTGGTCGGCGGCATGTGGATCGCCAACCTCAGCTATTGGGGGTTCAACCAATATATCATCCAGCGCGCGCTCGCCGCCAAGAACCTGGGCGAGGCGCAGAAGGGCATCGTCTTCGCGGCGTACCTCAAGCTGGTGATGCCGCTGGTGATCGTGCTGCCGGGCATCGCCGCGGTGCTGCTCGCGCCCGATCTCGCCAAGCCCGATCAGGCCTATCCGACGATGCTCCAGCTGCTCCCCTCGGGGCTGCTCGGGCTGGTGTTCGCAGCACTCGTTGCGGCGATCGTCGCCTCCACCGCGTCGAAGATCAACTCGATCGCGACGATCTTCACCCTCGACCTCTACGCCAAGCGCCGCGGCGTCCGCAGCCGCGCCGAGGATGCCGCGGGCGACGGCAGCGAGGAGCGCCGGCTGGTGCGCGTCGGCCGCATCGCCGCCAGCGTCTCGATCCTGATCGCCATTGTCGCCGCCCGCCCGCTGCTCGGTGGCGCGGACCAGGCGTTCCAGTTCATCCAGGAATTCTCGGGCTTTTTCACGCCGGGGATCACGGTGATCTTCCTGCTCGGCCTGTTCTGGAAGCGCGCGAGCGAGGCCGGCGCGATCACCGCGGCGATCGCCTCGGTCGCGCTGTCGGTGGTGTTCTGGTTCGACTGGAACGGCGTGCCGGCCCTGTCGGGGCTCGCCGCGCTCAACGCGATCCCGTTCATGAACCGGATGCTGATCGTGTTCTTCGCCAGCCTGGTGCTCGCGATGCTGGTGTCGGTCGCCAGGCCCGCGGGGGCGGAGGCCAACCGCATCCAGTCGGGCGACGTCGACTATCACACCACGGCCAGCTTCAACGTCGCCGCGCTGGGCGTCGTGCTGATCCTGATCGCGCTCTACGCCACCTGGTGGTGACCGGCCGGGCCGTCCGCATCCAGCCCGAGGGGGGCAAGCGGACGGCCCACCAGCCCGGCGACCAGCGCCGCCTGGAGCCGCTCGACCAGCGGTAGCCGCGACAGCGGCGCCACCAGCCGGTCGCGCAGCATCGGGATCGCCACGCCGTCGGACTGGTACACCGGCGTCAGCAGCGCGGTGAGCGCCTGGTACAGCCGCACGTGCCGCCGTCGCAGCGCCACGGTGCGGCTCAGCCCCTCCGCGACCGTCCCGGCCCCGCGCAGTCCCTGCCGCAGCGCATAGGCGTCCATCAGCGCCATGTTGGCGCCCTGGCCCAGCTGCGGGCTCGCCGAATGCCACGCGTCGCCGATGTGGATGAGCCCGGGCTCGGCCGGCCGCGCCAGCGTGCGATGCGCATAGCGCGCAACGGTCAGCTGTTCCGGATCGGTGATTTGCGCCAGCAGCGGCTCGGTCGCCGGCCACAGAGCGCGCACCTCGTCCTTCCACGCCGCCAGCCCCGCCGCGCGCCACGCGTCGAGGCGGTCGAGCCGCAGCGACCAGAACAGCGAGGCTTCGGCCGTGGCGGCGCCGGGGCGGGTGCCGGTCGGCAGTACCCCCACCATCCGGCTGGCGCGGTGGTAGCGTTGCTCCAGCGTGTCGGCGGACAGCACGCCCGCCGCCGGCCAGGCGACGCTGGTCCACAGCGCACCATAGGCGAGCGCACGCCCGGTCGGCGGCGCCAGCGGCGTGCGGCTGCCGAGCGCGTCGACGACCAGATCGAACCGCGCGCCGGTGCTGCCGTCGGCGAAGCGCAGCCGCCGCCCGCCGCCGCTCGCCGGTTCGCTTGCCGCGACCGCGCGGCCGGTCTCGATCGCGATCCCCGCCGCCGTCACCGCGTCGAACAGCAGCGCGAACAGGCTGGCGCGGTGGATGCCGAGGCCGAAACGGTCGCCGCGCATCGCGCGATAGCGGACGTCGAGCACCACCCGGTCTTCGCGGGTGCACCCCAGCAGCCGCTCGACCCGCGCGCCATGTGCTGCCATCGCCTCGGCGAGGCCGAGTTCGCGCAGCACCGCCAGCCCGGTCGGCTGCAGCATCAGCCCCGATCCGATCGGCTTGGGCGTGTCGAACCGCTCGAACAGCGTCACGCGGTGGCCGTCGCGTGCCAGCAGCAGCGCGGCGGCCAGCCCGGCGGGACCGCAGCCGGCGATCGCGACGCTCCGCGGCGTCACGACGCCAGGTCCAGCGCCATCTGCACGCCGGGAGTCTCGGGATCGGGCAGGGGGCCGAGGTTGGAAAGCGTGACACCCAACAGTCGTACTCCCATCGGCAGCGGGTAGAGCCCGCGCACCAGCTCGACCGCGACGGCGTGGAGCGTGGCGCGGTCGGCGACCGGCTCGGCCAGGCTGCGGCTGCGGGTGAGCGTGCGGAAGTCGGCGAAACGGATCTTGGCGGTGACGGTGCGCCCGGAATTGCGGGTCCGCTCGCACCATTCCCACACGTCGTCGGCCATCGCGCGGATGCCGTCTTCCACCGCTTGCGGAGCGGTGAGGTTGGTCGAATAGGTCGTCTCCGACCCCGACGATTTGCGCACCCGGTCGGGCGTCACGGCGCGTTCGTCGACGCCGCGGGCGATCCGGTGGTACCAGTCGCCCGACTTGCCGAAGTGGCCGCGCAGCCACGGCAACTCCCGCGCGCGCAGGTCGGCGCCGGTGTGGATGCCCAGCCGCGCCATCTTCTCGGCGGTACGCGGGCCGATGCCGTGGAAGCGCCCCACCTCCAGCCCCGCGACGAAGGCTTCGCCCGCGCCCGGCGGAATCACGAACTGGCCGTCGGGCTTGTTGGCGTCCGACGCGAGCTTGGCGAGGAACTTGTTGTACGAGATGCCGGCCGAGGCGGTGAGCCCGGTCTCCTCGCGAATGCGCCGGCGGATCTCCAGCGCGGTGTCGGTCGCCGAGGGCAGCCCGGCCAGGTTGGCGGTGACGTCGAGATAGGCCTCGTCGAGCGACAGCGGTTCGACCAGCGGAGTGAACGCGTGGAAGATTGCGCGGATCTGCTGCGACACCTGGCGATAGACGTCGAAGCGCGGTCGCACGAACACCAGCTCGGGGCATTGCCGGATCGCCCGCGCCGACGGCATCGCCGATCGCACGCCGAACGTGCGCGCTTCATAGCTCGCCGCCGCCACCACGCCGCGCCCGCCCGAGCCGCCCACCGCCACCGGCCGCCCGCGCAGCTCCGGCGCATCGCGCTGCTCCACCGACGCGAAGAAGGCGTCCATGTCGACGTGGATGATCTTGCGGGTCATGGCACGCGAACAGGATAGGAACAAAATGCCGCGCTGTCACCCGCTCTTCGCGGCGGGTCGCGCCCCGTGGCGCAACCGGCGCCCTGCTCGACGGTTGTTCCTGGCGAGAGGAGACGGAACATGGCCGACCGCGACACCGAGCAGGACACCGAGCAGAACATGGGGACGCCCCAGCACAACATCTCGACCGAGCACCAGAAGCACGGCGATGCGCGCCGCCCGAGCGACACGCTGGACAAGCCGGCAGGAGCCCCGCCCAAGGACTATGATCCGGTGAACGATGTCGGCAAGCCGCAGCCCGGCGGCGCCTGACGGGTCAGAGATAGGCGGTGAGCACGCTCCACGCCGCCTGCTTGGCGGCGACGCCGACGGTGTGGAGCGGGCTGCTGGAGGGTAGCGCGACGATCGCATAGCCCGCCGCCGCCTCGCCCAGCTGCGCGCGACCGTGGCGCAGCGCCGTGCCGCCGTTGAAGCCGATCGCGCGCAGCCGCGGCAGCGTCGCCACCAGCGCGGCGAGGTCGTTGGCCGCCAGGTCGCGGATCGCCGCATCGCTGCTGCCGGTGCGGCGTGCCTGTGCCACCACGTCCCACAGCCCGATTCCCGCCGCCTGCAACGCCGCCAGCCGCGCGGGATAGTCGAGCGCCGGCAGGTCGACCCCGATCACCGGCGCCAGCAGCCGCCAGAACTGGTTCTGCGGATGCGCGTAATAGCGCCGCTCGGCCAGCGAGCGCTCGCCCGGCAGGCTGCCGAGCAGCAGCACGCGCGTGTCGGCGTCCACCACTGGCGGGAAGCTGCGCTTGAGCGGGTCGCTCACAGCGCCTGGCCCGCCGCCCAGCCGCTCGCCCACGCCCATTGGAAGTTGTAGCCGCCCAGCCAGCCCGTCACGTCCATCGCCTCGCCGACCACGTAGAGGCCGGGCAGGTGGCGCGCCGCCATCGTCCGCGACGACAGCCCGTCGGTCGCGATCCCGCCGACGGTCACCTCCGCCTTGGCGAATCCCTCGCTGCCATTGGGCACGAACTGCCAGTCGCCAAGCCGCTGCTCGGCCGCGCGCAGCGTCGCGTCGCGCTGGTTTCCGAGTTCGCCGTCGATCGCGAGCCGCTCGGCAAGCGTCTCGGCCAGCCGGTCGGGGAGCATCGCCCCGAGCACCGAGCGCAGCCCCGCACGCGGCCGCGCGCGCTTCGCCTCCAGCAACCAGCCCCGGGCGCGGTCGGGCAGAAAGTCGATGCCGATATCCTCGCGGTGCCGCCAATAGGAGGAGACCTGCAGGATCGCCGGGCCGGACAGGCCGCGATGGGTGAACAGCGCCGCCTCGCGGAACGCCGCCTTGCCGGCGCGGGCGACGACTTCGGTGGCGACGCCGGACAGCGAGCGGAACAGCGCATCGTCCGGGGGCAGGGTGAGCGGCACCAGCGCCGGGCGCGGCTCGACCACTTTCAATCCGAACTGGCGCGCGAGGTCATAGGCGAAGCCGGTCGCGCCCAGCTTGGGGATCGACGGGCCGCCGGTCGCGATCACCAGCGCCGGGGCGGTGAGCGTCGCGTCGCCATGGACGACGGTGAAGCGCCCGTCGGCATGGGCGACGTCGCGCACCGGCGCACCCAGCCGGATCGCCACCGCGCCCGCGGCGCATTCGTCGAGCAGCATCGCCACGATCTGCCGCGCCGATCCGTCGCAGAACAGCTGCCCCAGCGTCTTCTCGTGCCAGGCGATGCCGTGCCGCTCGACCATCTCCAGGAAGTCGGCGGGGGTGTAGCGGCCGAGCGCCGACTTGGCGAAATGGCGGTTGGCGGACAGATAGCGGTCGGGCGCGGTGCCGGTGTTGGTGAAGTTGCACCGCCCTCCGCCCGAAATCACGATCTTGCGGCCGGGCTCGGGCGCGTGATCCACGACGACCACCCGCCGCCCGCGCTGCCCGGCGACCGCCGCGGCCATCAGCCCGGCCCCGCCCGCGCCGAGCACGATCGCGTCGAACGTCTCCACCGGCTCAGTCCGCGGCGGGGGCGGGGAAGACGAGGGCGGCGTCCTCGCGCTTTTCGGGGCGGATGTAGATCGAGGTGAGCGCGGGCACCGCCGCCTTCAGCTCGGCCTCGATCTCCTCGATCAGCGTCTCGCCGTCGCCCATCGTCAGCGCGTCGTCGAAGTCGGCGCTGATCGCCACGAACACCGCGTCGGGGGCGGTGTGGATGGTGCGGACGTGGTTGACGCCGTCGATGCCCGGCTTGGCCGCGACGACGTCGTGCACCCGCTCGATCAGCGCCGGGTCGGCACGTTCGCCGATCAGCAGCCCCTTGGCCTCGCGCGCCAGCAGCACCGACACCGCCGCCAGGATCAGGCCGATGATGATCGAGGCGACGCCGTCGATCCGCGGGTCGGCGAACTGGTGGCTCGCCCATACGCCGACGCCGGCCACCACCAGCCCGATCAGCGCCGCCGAATCCTCGAACAGCACGATGAAGCCGGCCGGGTCCTTGGATTCGCGGATCGCCTGCCACCAGCCGCTGTCGCCGCGCTTGGCGTTGAACTCGCGCACCGCGATCGTCCAGGACGTGCCCTCCAGCGCCACCGCGATCCCCAGCACGACATAGTTGATCAGCGGGTCGCTGAGCGGCTCCGGCTCCTGGATGTGCAGATAGCCCTCGTAGATCGAGACGCCGGCACCGACCGCGAAGATCAGCAGCGCGACGACGAACGCCCAGAAATACAGCTCGCGGCCATAGCCGAACGGGTGGTTCGCATCCGCCGGCCGCCGCGCGCGCCTCTGGCCGTAGAGCAGCAGCACCTGGTTGCCGCTGTCCACCACCGAGTGGACACCCTCCGTCAGCATCGACGAGGATCCGGTGATCCCGGCCGCGACGAACTTGGCGACGCCGATCCCCAGGTTCGCGGCGAGCGCGCCATAGAGAACGATGTTGTCCTTGATGTGCGCGCCTGCGCCCTCGCTCGCCATGCGGAGTCCCTGTTGGTGCGAAAGGCTTCAGTGCCTAGGCGCGCCCGCCGGTTCCCGCCAGCCCTCGCAACCCCGGCCCGGGGCTGCTAGGCGGCGGCGATGCTGAACCTCAATGGAATCACGGTGCGCCTGGGCGGCCGGCTCATCCTCGACGGCGTGAACGCGGCGCTGCCGCCGGGAAGCCGCGTCGGCCTGATCGGTCGCAACGGTGCGGGCAAGTCGACGCTGGTGCGCGTGATCGCGGGCGAGCTGGAGCCCGACGGCGGCGCCGCCGAGATGCCGCGCGGCTCGCGCCTCGGCTATGTCGCGCAGGAAGCGCCCGCCGGCAGCGCGACGCCGTTCGAGACGGTGCTCGCCGCCGATACCGAGCGCGCCGCGCTGATGGCCGAAAGCGAGACCACCGAGGACCCGCACCGGCTGGCCGAGGTGCACGAGCGGCTGCTCGCGATCGACGCGCATGCCGCGCCCGCGCGTGCCGCGCGAATCCTCGTCGGCCTGGGCTTCGACGAGGCGATGCAGAATGCGCCGCTCGACGGTTTCTCGGGCGGCTGGCGGATGCGCGTCGCGCTCGCCGCGCTGCTGTTCAGCCAGCCCGACGTGCTGCTGCTCGACGAGCCGTCGAACCACCTCGATCTCGAAGCGGTGCTGTGGCTGGAGGATTTCCTCAAGAGCTATCGCGCGACGATCCTGATCGTCAGCCACGAGCGCGATTTTCTCAACAACGTCGTCGACCACATCCTCCACCTTCAAGGCGGCAAGGCGACGCTCTATCCCGGCGGCTACGACGCGTTCGAGCGTCAGCGCGCCGAACGCATGGCGCAGCTGGAGGCGGCGCGCGCCAACCAGGCGACGCAGCGCGCCAAGCTGCAGGACTATATCGCCCGCAACTCCGCCCGCGCCTCCACCGCCAAGCAGGCGCAGTCGCGCATCAAGGCGCTGGCGAAGATGGCGCCGATCGCCGCGATGGCGGAGGATCCGTCGCTGAGCTTCGACTTCCCCGATCCCGACGAGCTGCGCCCGCCGCTGGTGACGCTCGACATGGCGAGCGTCGGCTATGGCGAGACGCCGATCCTCAAGCGGCTCAACCTCAGGCTCGATCCCGACGATCGCATCGGCCTGTTGGGGCGCAACGGCAACGGCAAGACGACGCTCGCCCGCCTGCTCGCCGCGCAGCTCGCGCCGATGGAGGGCGGGATCGCCGCCTCGTCCAAGATGCGCGTCGGCTATTTCACCCAGTATCAGGTCGAGGAGCTCGACGCGCGCGACACGCCGCTCGAGCACATGACCCGGCTGATGAAGGGCAAGAGCCCCGCCGCCGTGCGCGCGCAGCTCGGCCGCTTCGGCTTTTCGGGCGACAAGGCGACGACGCTGGTCGGCAAGCTCTCGGGCGGCGAGCGCGCGCGGCTGGCGCTGGCGCTCATCACCCGCGACGCGCCGCACATGCTGATCCTCGACGAGCCGACCAACCACCTCGACGTCGACGCGCGTGAGGCGCTGATCCAGGCGCTCAACGCCTATTCCGGCGCGGTGGTGGTGGTCAGCCACGACCGCCACATGCTGGAGACCACCGCCGACCGGCTGGTGCTGGTCGACGCCGGCACCGCGCGCGAGTTCGACGGCAGCCTCGACGACTACATCGCGCTGGTGCTGGGCGGCGGCAAGGCGGACAAGGCCGAGAAGAAGGCCAACAAGAAGGAAGACCGCCGCGCCGCCGCCGAAGCGCGCGAGCGCGCCCAGGCGATGCGCAAGGAAGCGCAGACGGCCGAGCGCGAGGTGGCCAAGCTCACCGCCGAGCGCACCGCCGTCGACCAGGCGATGTTCGCCCCCGCCGACGCCGCGCCGGCGCTCGCGAAGCTCACCATGACCGAACTGATGAAGCGCCGCGCGGAGCTCACCGAGCGGATCGACGCCGCGGAACTGCGCTGGATGGAGGCGAGCGAGGCGTTGGAGACGGCGGCGGGGTAAGGGGGCACGATACCGGCCCTCCCGTCATCCCGGCCCCCGCCGGGATGACGCGGAGAAGGCGAATGGCAGATCGCGCCGACTTGCGATCCCCGGAGAGACCCTTAGCGTTTCGTCATGACCTGCGCACGATGCACTGATCTTTGTCGAAGCGTGATGATCAAACTACCCAAAGACTTTTGGCGCGTGGTCGAAATCGCCAAACGGAAACTGGCCGACAACGCTATTCGTGAAGTTTCTCCCACAGACGGCTCTGTCGTCACGGCGATGCCTTTCGCCGATCTTCAGGAAGGAAGTCCGTGGCCGGACTTCATCGAAGCGGACTTTGCGTGCACGCGGTGTGGGGAGTCGTTCCACCTGCGATGCGAAACCTATCATGGCAGCGGGGGGCGGTGGTGGTGCGGCATCGCAGGATGAAGAGCCACCCGGTTCGGTGAGGTAGATCACAGCCGCACGCGACGCGGCAGGCGTGGGACCGGCGCCGCGCTCGGAACCGCTCCTGCAGTTTCCCACCACCCCGCCATTGCCTCGCCGCCGCCGCGCTGCGACATTCGCGGCCTTGCGAAGGGGAGCCCTGCACTTGCGATCGATTCTGCGCCTATCCGCTGCCACCCTGCTGCTCGCCTGCACGAGCGGCCTCGCCCATGCCCAGACGGCCGAGACCACCACCACCGTCGAGAAGAAAGAGGCCGAGGACGAGACGAAGCCGCCGGCGCTTCCGGCCGACAAGACGATCGGCCAGTCGGCACGGATCGGCGGGCGGACGATCGCGTACAAGGCGACCGTGGGCAAGATCCCGGTGCGCGACGACAAGGGCAAGGAGATCGGCCAGGTCGTCTACACCGCCTATACCGTGCCTGGCCGCGACCCGAGCCGCCCGGTCACCTTCGCGTTCAACGGCGGGCCCGGCGCCGCGTCGGTGTACCTGAACCTGGGGGCGATCGGGCCCAAGCGCGTCCAGTTCGGCGCGCAGGGCGATGCGCCTTCCGACGCGCCGATCGCGCGCGACAATCCCAACAGCTGGCTCGATTTCACCGACCTGGTGTTCATCGATCCCGTCGGCACCGGCTTCAGCCGCAGCTTGGTCGACGAGGCGGAGACCAAGAAGGCGTTCTACGCCAACGATCCCGACATCCGCTATCTGTCGAAGGTCGTGTTCGACTGGCTGGTCAAGGAAGGCCGGCTGCGCTCGCCCAAATACGTCATGGGCGAAAGCTATGGCGGGTATCGTGCGCCGCGCATCGCCTATGAGCTCCAGTCGCAGATCGGCGTGGGCGTGAACGGCCTGATCCTGGTCTCCCCCTATCTCGATCCCGCGTCGGGCGATGGCGCCACCGCGCTGTCGCCGCTGCCGTGGATGATCGACCTGCCGTCGATGGCGGCTGCGCATCTGGAGCGGCAGGGGCGGCTCACCCCCGAGGCGATGGCCGAGGTCGAGGCCTATGTCCGCGGCGACTATACCCGCGATCTGTTGCGCGGACGGTCGGACCCGCAGGCGACCACGCGCCTGTCGCAGCGGGTGGCGGAACTCACCGGGCTCGATCCGGCGTTGGTGCAGAAGCTGGGTGGCCGCGTCGACAGCCGCACCTATCTGCGCGAGATCCACCGCGCCGACGGCACCATCGGCAGCGTGTACGATTCCAACGTCACCGCCTTCGATCCCTTTCCCTGGTCGGCGCAGCAGCAGTCGAACGACCCGATCCTCGACGCGCTGATCGCGCCGACCACCAGCGCGATGGTCGACTTCGTCACCCGCGAGGTCGGCTGGAAGACGGACGCGCGCTACCACGCGCTGTCCTATGCGGTGAACCAGGCGTGGGACCGCGGCAAGCCGGACGACACCCCCGTCACCGACCTGCGCAAGGCGATCGCCAACGATCCCAAGATGCGGGTGATGATCGTCCACGGCTGGGACGACTTGTCCTGCCCGTTCTTCGCCTCGCGCCTGATCGTCGATCAGATGCCGGCGTTCGGCCAGACCGAACGCGTCCAGCTGCGCGTCTATCCGGGTGGCCACATGTTCTACAGCCGCAACGACAGCGGCGCCGCGTTCAAGCAGGATGCGGAGGCGATTTACCGGTAAGGGAGGCTTGAGGGGCGTCGTTCCGCCGCCCCTCCGCCGCCTCTCCACTATCCCGTCGCTCCTCTCCACCTACCCGTCACCCCAGCGGAAGCGGGACATTTGCATAACCGGTTTTTTGGTGAAGCGGTGGCGTGAATGGTGGTTGCGGCGGCGGGAGTGGCGACGCGGCGGGGATCG
>NZ_JBIUCZ010000057.1:0-11109 GCF_047975845.1 Sphingomonas mangrovi
GACGCCGGCCTCGTCTGCTTGCGCATCTCATCTCTCCGATACCCAGCGAAGAGAATCACATCCCCAGCTTTATGCAAAGGTCCCGCGAAAGCTGGGGTCTCCGCCGAGGGCGCGGGACAGGGGCCGCAGGAGATCCCAGCCTCCGCTGGGATGACGGGGAGTGGGGTTCCGACCGCGCTCCGCCGCCCTACGTCACCCCGGCGCAGGCTGGGGGCTCCGCCGATAGCGCGGGGCAGGCGCCGCGGGAGATCCCAGCCTCCGCTGGGATGACGACAGAGGGAATACCCTACCGCCGCTTGAGCAGCGTCTCGACGCTGTCGTCGACCGTGCCGACCTTGCCCGGCTCGTGCCCGGCTTCCTGTTCCAGCGCGGCGCGGATGTGTTCGATCTGGTGGTCGGTGAGGTGCTCGATGCCGATGAACTCGCCGCGCGCGGAATCGAGCGCGCGGATCAGCTCGTCGAGCTTGGCCTGCATCGCCGCGGCGTCGCGGTTCTGCGAATTCTGGATCAGGAACACCATGAGGAAGGTGACGATGGTGGTCGCGGTGTTGATCACCAGCTGCCAGGTGTCGGAATAGCCGAAGATCGGCCCGCTGATCCCCCAGGCGAGGATCGTCCCCAGTGCGAGCACGAAAGTGAGCGGCTGCCCCGCGGCGGTCGCAATGGGGGTCGAGATGGCGGTGAAGACGCGGTCGAGCATGGCGCCGACCAAAGGCGTAGCCCGCGCGCGATGCAAGGCCTTTGCCCGGCGGCTCCGGGGCGCTCCCGGAGCCGCCGGCCCGTTTCAGAAGTTGAGGCCGACCCGCGCCAGCAGCCGGCTGTCGGCGTTTCCGCCGTCGGCATAGGGGGAGGGAACGATCGCCCGGTCGGAGATGTCGGTATCGACATAGTCGAGCCCGAGCACCAGCGGGCCGGTGACGTGCTCGACGCCCAGCCGCCAGTCCATGTAGCTGCCGCCCGGGCGCAGCCGCGCGGCACGCACCGCGTCGTCGACGTTGCCCGAGGTGTGGCCGATGCCGGCGATCAGCGTGAACGGCGTCACCGGGATGCCGAGCCGCCCTTCGGCGCCGACGTAGAAATTGTCGCCGCCGATCGCCGACTGCTTGGGCGCGTAGCGGGCGAAGCCGTCGAGCTGGACGGGGCCGAGCGCGAAGCCGGCACCGCCGCCCAATTCGACGTAGCTGAGCGCCCGGTCGCTGCCGGGAAAGAAGTGGCCGGTGACGCCGCCGTCGACGCGGACCGGCCCGAGATACTGCGCATAGCTCGCGCCCAGGTCGATGCCGACCGCCGCGCCGCCGTGGCGGGGGCTGTCGTTGAGCGTCGCGACCGAGGCGCTGGCCGAGAAGCCCTGATCGCCGAGCGGGATGGTCGCGCTGCCGCGCAGGCTGGCGTCGCCGTCGCTCCAGCTGATGCCGCGCTCGCGCGCGTCGGTGGTGAGCTCGACCGAGAGCGTCGGCCGCTGGGTCTCGCTCTGCGCGTGCGCGGGGAGCGCTGCGGTGACGGAGAGCAGCGCAGCGCCGGCAAGGAGGGAAAGGCGGGGGTCAGCCCCCGGTGCGGAACAGCGCAGTCGCATCGTCGATCTCCGAAGCAAGGGTGGCGCGGTCGCGCTCGGCGAGCGCGGCCAGCCGGGTGCGGAGGGCCGGAATGCCCGCCTCCACCGCTTCGGCGATCGCGGCGCGGTTCGCGTCGCACCAGCCGGGGCGGTGGCCCGAGAGCGGCTCTAGCCGACCCGCCGACTCCAACGCCAGCCTCGGTTCGGCAGCCTGTCCCTGGCGAACCAGCGTCCGGCGCACCTCGGCGCTCGCGGTCCAGTGGCAGCGCAGCGTGTCCGGGCGCCCGCCCGGCGCGACGCTGCCGACCTGCCGGTGCTCGATCGCGACGTCGGCCTCGTAACGTAGGGTCAGCGGCACCGCGCCGCGATCGATCGCGACGTCGTGGACGAGCGGGGTGGGGGCGGTCGCGAGCGTCATCGCGACGAGCAGGCTGTGCATGGCGTTCCTCTCCGGTTGTTCTTGTCCCTTCGGGATAGGAAGCGCGGGGAGGGGGTTCAATCGATCGGCGCCGTCGCGCCCGCCCAGCCACAAAACATAACAAAACCGCCGCCCGGTTGCCCGGACGGCGGCCTTGTTGGTTCAGCCTGAGCGACCGGATCAGTCGTTCAGATACTCGCCGGCATCGTCGTCGGTGCCGTGGCCGCTCGGCGTGACCGAGGCCAGCGGATCGCTGGTGCCCTGGTCGTCGCGCGCCGAACGGGCGAGTTCCGCCTCATGCTCCTCGTCGGCGCTGTTCGGCGCCACCAGCGCGGCCTGCAGCGCACGCTGCTGGGCACGCAGCGCCACGTCGCGGCTGGTCGCCGCCACGCGCAGGCGGTTCATGCCCGCACCGGTACCCGCCGGGATGAGCCGGCCGACGATCACGTTCTCCTTGAGGCCGTTCAGCGAGTCGATCTTGCCCTGCACCGAAGCCTCGGTGAGCACGCGGGTCGTCTCCTGGAACGAGGCGGCCGAGATGAAGCTGCGGGTCTGCAGCGACGCCTTGGTGATGCCCAGCAGGATGGGCTTGCCCTGCGCCGGCTGCTGGCCCGGGGCCAGCTTGGCGTTGGCCTCGTCCATCTCGTCGCGGTCGAGCTGCTCGCCCGCCAGCAGGGTGGTGTCGCCACCTTCGGTGATCTCGACCTTCTGCAGCATCTGGCGAACGATCACCTCGATGTGCTTGTCGTTGATCTTCACGCCCTGCAGTCGATAGACCTCCTGGATCTCCGACACGAGATATTCCGCGAGCGGCTCGATGCCGAGAACCTCGAGGATATCGTGCGGATCGGGCGAGCCGCCGATCAGGTTGTCGCCACGCTTGACGTAGTCGCCTTCCTGAACGTCGATCACCTTCGACTTGGGCACCAGATACTCGACAACGTCGCCGCCGTCCTCGGGCTGGATGCCGATCTTGCGCTTCGCCTTATAGTCCTTGCCGAACACGACGCGGCCGGAGACCTTCGCGATGATCGCGTTCTCCTTCGGCTTGCGCGCCTCGAACAGCTCGGCGACGCGCGGCAGACCGCCGGTGATGTCGCGGGTCTTGGCAGCCTCGCGGCTGACGCGGGCCAGAACGTCGCCGCCCTGGACCTGCGCCCCGTCCTCGATCGACAGCGTCGCGCCCGGCGCCAGCATGTAGCGGCCGGCCTCGCCCGAATTCTCGTCGAGCAGGGTCAGGCGGGGACGCAGGTCCTCCTTGGCCTTGCCGCGATATTCGGTGACGACGCGCTGGGTGATGCCCGTCGCTTCGTCCGCCTGTTCGGTCAGGGTCTTGCCGTCGATCAGGTCCTGGTACTTCACGGTACCCGGATTCTCGGTGATCACCGGCATGGTGAACGGATCCCACTCGGCAATGCGGCCGCCCGCACTGATGATGTGGCCATCGTCGCACAGCACATAGGCGCCGTACGGGATGCGATCCACCGCCAGGTCGCGGCCGTCCATGTCGACGATCGCGATCTCGCCCGAGCGGCTCAGCACCACGCGGCGGCCGCGCTGGTCGACGATCACGCGCAGGTCGCGATACTCGATCTTGCCGTCGACCGGCGCCTCGAGGTTCGACTGCTCGTTGAGCTGCGCCGCGCCGCCGATGTGGAAGGTCCGCATCGTCAGCTGGGTGCCCGGCTCGCCGATCGACTGCGCCGCGATGACGCCCACCGCTTCGCCGATGTTGACCGGCGTACCGCGGGCGAGGTCACGCCCGTAGCACTTGCCGCACACGCCGACCTTGGCCTCGCAGACCAGCGGGCTGCGGATCTTCATGCCCGGCACGTTCAGCGCCTCGATCTGCGCGATCATCGCCTCGTCGAGCAGCGTGCCCGTCGGGATGAGGACCTCGCCGGTCTTGCCGTCGACCACGTCCTCGGCCGTGGTGCGGCCCAGGATGCGTTCGCCCAGCGACGCGATGGTCGAACCGCCCTGCACGATCGCCCGCATTTCCAGCGCGCGCTCGGTGCCGCAGTCGTCCTCCATCACCACGCAGTCCTGCGACACGTCGACCAGACGGCGGGTCAGGTAGCCCGAGTTCGCCGTCTTGAGCGCGGTGTCGGCCAGACCCTTGCGGGCGCCGTGGGTCGAGTTGAAGTATTCAAGGACGGTCAGGCCTTCCTTGAAGTTCGAGATGATCGGCGTCTCGATGATCTCGCCCGACGGCTTGGCCATCAGGCCGCGCATGCCGGCGAGCTGCTTGATCTGCGCCGCCGAACCACGCGCACCGGAATGCGCCATCATGTAGATCGCGTTGACCGGCTTCTCGCGGCCGGTGTCGGCATCGACCTTCACCGCCTTGATCTCGTCCATCATGGCCGCTGCCACCTGGTCGCCGCAGCGGCTCCAGGCGTCGATCACCTTGTTGTACTTCTCCTGCTGCGTGATCAGGCCGTCCTGATACTGCTGCTCGTAATCCTTCACGAGCGCGCGGGTCTCGTCGACCAGCGCTTCCTTGGCGCCCGGGATGATCATGTCGTCCTTGCCGAACGAGATGCCCGCCTTGAACGCGTTGCGGAAGCCGAGCGCCATGATCGCGTCGGCGAACAGCACCGTCTCCTTCTGGCCGGTGTGGCGATAGACCTCGTCGATCACGTCGCCCACGTCCTTCTTGGTGAGGAGGCGGTTGACGGTCTCGAACGGCACCTTGTGGCTCTTCGGCAGCGTCTCGCCGAGGAGCATGCGGCCCGGCGTCGTCTCGACGCGCTTCATGTAGCTGTCGCCGTTCTCGTCGGTCTGCGGAACGCGGCTGACGATCTTGGTATGCAGCGTGACCGCGCCGGCGTGCAGCGCCTGGTGCACCTCCGCCATGTCGGCCAGCATCATGCCTTCGCCCGGCTCGCCCTGCTTCTCCATCGAGATGTAGTAGAGGCCCAGCACCATGTCCTGCGACGGCACGATGATCGGCTTGCCGTTCGCGGGGCTCAGGATGTTGTTCGTCGACATCATCAGGACGCGCGCTTCCAGCTGCGCTTCGAGCGACAGCGGAACGTGCACGGCCATCTGGTCGCCGTCGAAGTCGGCGTTGAACGCCGAGCAGACGAGCGGGTGGAGCTGGATCGCTTTGCCCTCGATCAGCACCGGCTCGAACGCCTGGATGCCGAGACGGTGGAGCGTCGGCGCGCGGTTGAGCATCACGGGATGCTCGCGGATCACCTCGTCCAGGATGTCCCAGACTTCCTTGCGCTCCTTCTCGACCCACTTCTTGGCCTGCTTCAGGGTCATCGACAGACCCTTGGCGTCGAGGCGCGCGTAGATGAACGGCTTGAACAGCTCGAGCGCCATCTTCTTGGGCAGGCCGCACTGGTGCAGCTTCAGCTCAGGCCCGGTCACGATGACCGAACGACCCGAATAGTCGACGCGCTTGCCGAGCAGGTTCTGACGGAAGCGGCCCTGCTTGCCCTTGAGCATGTCGGACAGCGACTTGAGCGGCCGCTTGTTGGCGCCGGTGATCGTGCGGCCGCGGCGGCCGTTGTCGAACAGCGCGTCGACCGCTTCCTGCAGCATGCGCTTTTCGTTGCGGACGATGATGTCCGGCGCACGCAGCTCCATCAGCCGCTTGAGGCGGTTGTTGCGGTTGATGACGCGGCGATAGAGGTCGTTGAGATCCGAGGTCGCGAAGCGGCCGCCGTCCAGCGGCACCAGCGGGCGCAGCTCGGGCGGGATAACCGGCACGACGTCCAGGATCATCCACTCGGGGCGGTTGCCCGAATCGATGAAGCTCTCGACGACCTTCAGCCGCTTGATGATCTTCTTGGGCTTGAGCTCGGACTTGGTGACCGCCAGCTCTTCGAGCAGCTCCTTGCGCTCGCCCTCGAGGTCGAGGTCGATCAGCATCTGCTTGACCGCCTCTGCGCCGATCCCGGCCGAGAACGCGTCCTCGCCGAACTGGTCCTGCGCGTCGAGCAACTCGTCCTCGGTGAGGAGCTGATACTTCTCCAGGCTGGTGAGGCCCGGCTCGATCACGATGTAGCTCTCGAAATACAGCACGCGCTCGAGCTGCTTGAGCTGCATGTCGAGCAGCAGGCCGATGCGCGACGGCAGCGACTTCAGGAACCAGATGTGCGCGACGGGCGCCGCCAGCTCGATGTGGCCCATGCGCTCGCGGCGGACCTTCGAGACGGTCACCTCGACGCCGCACTTCTCGCAGACGATGCCCTTGTACTTCATGCGCTTGTACTTGCCGCACAGGCACTCGTAGTCCTTGATCGGACCGAAGATGCGCGCGCAGAACAGGCCGTCACGCTCGGGCTTGAACGTGCGGTAGTTGATCGTCTCGGGCTTCTTGATCTCGCCGAACGACCAGGAACGGATGCGCTCGGGGGAGGCGATGCCGATCTGGATCTGGTCGAAGGTCTCCGGCTTGGCCACCGGATTCGCGAAGTTGGTCAGTTCGTTCATGTCGTAATCCCTCTAGGGGCGAAACTCCGGGCGGAAGGGGAGGGGCGCCGGCCTGCGGCGCCCCGTCCGTTACTCCGCCGCCTCGGCGAAGTCGTCGTCCTCGAGCGCCTTGAGTTCCACGTTGAGGCCCAGCGAGCGCATTTCCTTGACGAGCACGTTGAAGCTCTCGGGAATGCCGGCCTCGAACGTGTCGTCGCCCTTGACGATCGCCTCGTAGACCTTGGTGCGGCCGACGACGTCGTCGGACTTCACCGTCAGCATCTCCTGCAGCGTGTAGGCGGCGCCGTACGCCTGCAGCGCCCACACCTCCATCTCGCCGAAGCGCTGGCCGCCGAACTGCGCCTTGCCGCCCAGCGGCTGCTGGGTGACGAGGCTGTACGGCCCGATCGAACGCGCGTGGATCTTGTCGTCCACGAGGTGGTGGAGCTTCAGCATGTAGATGTAGCCCACGGTCACCTTGCGGTCGAACGAGTCGCCGGTGCGGCCGTCGTAGAGCGTCACCTGACCCGAGGTATCGAGTCCTGCCAGATCGAGCATCGCCGACACATCGGCCTCGCGCGCGCCGTCGAACACCGGCGTCGCCATCGGCACGCCGTTCTTCAGGTTCTGCGCCAGCTCGATGATCTCGTCGCCGTCGCGGGCGTCGATCTCGTCATGATACTGTTCGCCGTAGATGACCTTGAGGCGATCCTTGACCGCGTCGGGCATCGCGCCCGCTGCCGGCGTTGGATTGGCCTCGCGCCACTGCTCCAGCGCCTCGGTGACCTGCCGGCCCAGGCCGCGCGCGGCCATGCCCAGGTGGGTCTCGAAGATCTGCCCGACGTTCATGCGCGACGGCACGCCCAGCGGGTTGAGCACTAGGTCGACGGGGGTGCCGTCTTCCAGGAACGGCATGTCCTCCTGCGGCAGGATGCGCGAGATGACGCCCTTGTTGCCGTGACGGCCGGCCATCTTGTCGCCCGGCTGCAGCTTGCGCTTCACCGCGACGAACACCTTGACCATCTTGAGCACGCCCGGCGGCAACTCGTCGCCGCGCTCCAGCTTCTCGCGGCGATCCTCGAACTTCTCGCGGATCTTGCGCGCGGCCTCGTCGTACTGGCCCTTCACGGCTTCCAGATTCGACTGAACCGCGTCGTCGGAGACGGCGAACTTCCACCACTCGTGGCGGTCGACGCTGTCGAGCACGTCGCTGTCGATCACCACGCCCTTCTTGACGCCCTTGGGCGCCGCGGTGGCGGTCTGGTCGAGCAGCATCTCGCGCAGGCGGCTCCAGGTCGCCCGGTTGAGGATCGTGCGCTCGTCGTCCGAGTCCTTCTTCAGGCGCTCGATCTCCTCGCGCTCGATCGCCATCGCGCGCTCGTCCTTGTCGATGCCGTGGCGATTGAAGACGCGGACGTCGACGATCGTGCCGGCAACGCCCGGAGGCAGACGCAGCGAGGTGTCGCGGACGTCGGAGGCCTTTTCACCGAAGATGGCGCGCAGGAGCTTTTCCTCCGGCGTCATCGGGCTTTCGCCCTTTGGCGTGATCTTGCCGACCAGGATATCGCCCGGCTCGACCTCGGCACCGACGTAGACGATGCCCGCCTCGTCGAGGTTGCGCAGCGCTTCCTCGCCGACGTTCGGGATGTCGCGGGTGATGTCCTCCGGCCCGAGCTTGGTGTCGCGGGCCATCACCTCGAACTCGTCGATGTGGATCGACGTGAACACGTCGTCCTTCACGATCCGCTCGGAGATGAGGATCGAGTCCTCGTAGTTGTAGCCGTTCCAGGGCATGAACGCGACGAGCGCGTTGCGGCCCAGCGCCAGCTCGCCGAACTCGGTCGACGGACCGTCGGCCAGCACGTCGCCCGCCTTCACCACGTCGCCCACCTTCACCAGCGGACGCTGGTTGATGCAGGTCGACTGGTTCGAGCGCTGGAACTTCATCAGCGTGTAGATGTCCACGCCGCTTTCGTTCGCGTCGACGTCACCCGTCGCACGGATGACGATGCGGGTCGCGTCGACCTGATCGACGACGCCGGCGCGCTTGGCCGAGATCGCGGCACCGGAGTCCCGGGCCACGGTCTCTTCCATGCCGGTGCCCACGAACGGGGCCTCGGCCTGGACCAGCGGCACCGCCTGGCGCTGCATGTTCGAGCCCATCAGCGCGCGGTTCGCGTCATCGTTCTCCAGGAACGGGATGAGCGAGGCCGCGACCGACACCAGCTGCTTCGGGGACACGTCCATCAGCGTGATCTGATCGCGCATCGCCATCAGGAACTCGCCGGCCTGACGCGCGGAGATCAGCTCCTCGACGAAGCCGCCTTCCGCGTTCAGCTCGGCGTTCGCCTGCGCGACGGTGTGCTTCTGCTCTTCCATCGCCGACAGGTAGACGACTTCGTCGCTGACCTTGCCGTCGATGACCTTGCGGTACGGCGTCTCGATAAAGCCGTACTTGTTGACGCGCGAGAAGCTCGCCAGCGAGTTGATCAGGCCGATGTTGGGGCCTTCCGGCGTTTCGATCGGGCAGATACGGCCATAGTGGGTCGGATGGACGTCGCGGACCTCGAAACCCGCGCGCTCCCGGGTGAGACCGCCCGGCCCGAGCGCCGAGACGCGACGCTTGTGCGTCACTTCGGAGAGCGGGTTGGTCTGGTCCATGAACTGCGACAGCTGCGACGAACCGAAGAACTCGCGCACCGCGGCGACCGCGGGCTTCGCGTTGATCAGGTCGTTCGGCATCACGGTCGAGACGTCGACCGACGACATGCGCTCCTTGACCGCACGCTCCATGCGCAGCAGGCCGACGCGGTACTGGTTCTCCAGCAGCTCGCCCACCGAACGCACGCGACGATTGCCCAGGTTGTCGATGTCGTCGACTTCGCCCTTGCCGTCCTTCAGGTCGACCAGCGTCTTGACGACCGCGAGAATGTCCTCGGTGCGCAGCGTGGTGACCGTGTCCTCGGCGTCGAGGTCGAGGCGCATGTTGAGCTTGACGCGGCCGACGGCCGACAGGTCGTAGCGCTCGGGGTCGAAGAACAGCCCGCCGAACAGCGACTCCGCGGTCTCCAGCGTCGGCGGCTCGCCGGGGCGCATCACGCGATAGATGTCGGACAGCGCCTGCTCGCGCTCCTCGGCCTTGTCGACCTTGAGCGTGTTGCGGATCCACGGGCCCGTGGTGACGTGATCGATGTCGAGCAGCTCGATGCGATCGATGCCCGCCTTGTCGAGCAGCTCGAGGTTCTCGGCCGACACTTCGTCGCCCGCCTCGATGTAGATGCGGCCGGTCGACTCGTCGATCAGGTCGAACGCGCTGTAGCGGCCGAAGATTTCCTCGGTCGGGATCAGCAGCGTCTCGAGCCCGTCCTTGCCGGCCTTGTTGGCGGCACGCGGGCTGATCTTCTGCCCGGCGGGGAAGATCACCTCGCCCGACTTGGCGTCGACGATGTCGAACGCCGGCTTCTGGCCGCGCCAGTTCTCGGCCGCGTACGGGATCTGCCAGCCGCCCTCACCGCGCAGGAAGGTGACGCGGTTGTAGAAGTGGCTGAGGATCTCTTCCGAGTTCAGGCCCAGCGCATAGA
This sequence comes from Sphingomonas mangrovi, assembly GCF_047975845.1. Taxonomy (NCBI): domain Bacteria; kingdom Pseudomonadati; phylum Pseudomonadota; class Alphaproteobacteria; order Sphingomonadales; family Sphingomonadaceae; genus Sphingomonas; species Sphingomonas mangrovi. The sequence goes on from NZ_JBIUCZ010000057.1 coordinate 9,980, forward strand.
GCAGCGACGTCACCGGCAGCTTGCGCTTGCGGTCGATGCGGACGTTGACGATGTCCTTGGCGTCGAACTCGAAGTCGAGCCACGAGCCGCGGTACGGGATCACGCGCGCCGCGAACAGATACTTGCCCGAGGCGTGGGTCTTGCCGCGGTCGTGATCGAACAGCACGCCCGGCGAGCGGTGCATCTGCGAGACGATGACGCGCTCGGTGCCGTTGATGAAGAAGGTGCCATTCTCGGTCATGAGCGGCATGTCGCCCATGTAGACATCCTGCTCCTTGATATCGAGGACCGAACGGGCTTCCGTATCGGGATCGACCTCGAACACGATCAGGCGCAGCGTGACGCGCATCGGCGCCGCATAGGTGATGCCGCGCTGGCGGCACTCTTCCACGTCGAACTTCGGATCCTCGAGCTCGTAGGTCACGAAGTCGAGCTCGGCGGTGCCGGCGAAGTCGCGGATCGGGAAGACGCTGCGCAGCGTCTTCTCCAGGCCCGAGACATAGCCCGTCGCCGGGTCCGAACGCAGGAACTGCTCGTAGCTCTCGCGCTGCACCTCGATCAGGTTCGGCATCTGCACCACTTCGTGGATGTCGCCGAACACCTTGCGGATGCGGCGCTTCGCAGTGCCGTTCTCGATTGCCTTGGTCGCCATGGGAGTAGGTCGCCTCGCTTGGTCAAATTTCGTGCCCGGGATCACCCGGGCCGGCGCACGAACGGGACGCGAAAAGCCGCGTCATCCCCGATGGGGACCGCAGCTTCGGGGCGTCTCGTAAGACCTCGGCCGATCCATTCGTCCAATGCGTTGCGCGACGACGCATCATTTCCCGATCGTGAGGCAGAGCCGGGATATAGGGGGCAGCGTGGAAACTGTCAATCAAAGCGCACGGTTGCGCGGGGAGCGGGCAGGTCAGGCTTCCGCATCGAAGCTCGGCAGAAGGTACCCCATTTCCCCAACCCCGTCATGCCAGCGCACGCTGGCATCTCCCGGTCACAGGTCGGGGCAGGAGCCGCAGGAGATCCCAGCGTGCGCGGGACATTTGCATAACCGGTTTTTTGGTGAAGCGGTGGCGTGAATGGTGGTTGCGGCGGCGGGAGTGGCGACGCGGCGGGGATCGGGTGGGTGAGCTGTG
>NZ_JBIUCZ010000058.1:0-9962 GCF_047975845.1 Sphingomonas mangrovi
TGTCCATCCAGCGGCCGCGCCCGTCCATGCTGATCCGCACCTCGGCATCGCGTAGCACGCCGGTGAAGTCGGTGCTGGTGAACTGGCTGCCCTGATCCGTATTGAAGATCTCGGGCCTGCCGAAGCGCGCCAGCGCTTCCTTCAAAGCCTCGACGCAGAACGCCGCGTCCATGGTGTTCGACAGCCGCCAGGCCAGTACCTTCCGGCTTGCCCAGTCCATGACAGCGACGAGGTAGAGGAAGCCGCGCCGCATCGGCAGGTAGGTGATGTCGGCACACCAGACCTGGTTCGGCCGCGTGATCTCCAGATCGCGCAGCAGGTACGGGTAGATGCGATGTTTCGGGTGCGGGTCGCTCGTCCGCGGGCGCTGGTAGATGGGCGCCAACCCCATCGTCGCCATCAGCCGCCGCACCCGCCGCCGCCCGACCGCATGGCCAAGGCGGTTGAGGTGCCGTGCCATCTGGCGGCTGCCATACCATGGGTGGTCGAGGAACGAGGTGTCGATCACCGCCATCAGCGCCAGCGTCTCCGCCGTTTCCGGCACCGGCGCATAGTAGAAGGACGACCGGCTGATCGACACCAGCCGGCACTGCGCCGCGATCGACAGGCTGGCATGCTCCCGCTCGATCATCTGCCGACGTCGCCCGACACTCATCGCGCGAACCCCTTCGATAAAAAATCCCGCTCCACCACCAGCTGACCGATCTTGGCGTGCAGCTTCTCGATCTCGGTGTCGCCCGCGGCCTTCGCCGCCTCGGTCGCGCCCGAGAAGGTCGCTGCCATGCCGTCGATCGCCTGCCGCTTCCACGTCGCGATCATCGTCGGGTGGATGCCGTGCTTCGTCGCCAGCTCCGCCAACGTCAGCTCGCCCCGGATCGCCTCCAGCGCAACCTTGGCCTTGAACTCGCCCGTATACCGCTTCCGCGTCGTCTTCATTCCCGTCCATCCCTCACGTCCGGGATAGCTTAGCCTCCTGTCCAGAAAACCGGCACCACCTCACAACTCTCGCCACTGGTTTCCTTTGAACCTCCTTGGGCGGACTCACCCAATGCATCAGCACGATCGAGCGAAATTCCGCGACATCGCTACTGAAACGTTAGTGCGTCGCGACACCCGTACGAAGCCTCCGTGCTGCCCGAGGCAACCACGTCGGCGCAGCTAAGGCGACGCCGGGTCGGGCCCGACGAGGTCAATAAACTTGCCAGCCGGACGGTTTCAGGCGGCGGTGTGCGGCCGCAAGCACCGCGCGGTTTGGCTCTCCGGCATCCGGTGCCAGCAAGGTGTAGTCAGGTTCAGGCGCGCCCCGGCCGACGAAGAGACTGTGCAGCATCGCCTCCGAGCCCATGAGCGGCACGGTCCGCGGGGCGAGGACCCACACGGGGGACGCCACTTCGATCATCGGGTGCGTCCGTGATCTGGTCGTTCTCACAACCTCTATCAGCCGTGCCGCCCAATCACGTCACAGTCTTGATCTGCTCACGAGCGCAAGATCACCTCGCATCTGCAGCATAGATTGTGCAGCGCAGTCGTAAATTGCAACGTATGTTGTTGATAGGAAGCACTCTTTTATTCCATCGCTCCTTGCGGCAGACTGGCCACTCGACGCTCGCTCCTCTTCCCGGAGCCAGCAGGAAACAAGGTGTCATGCCCAACGACCGGATCTCGCCTCCGCCCGGCGCCGCCAGCGATTGGACGATCCCCCAAAACTGGGGCGCATTCACACGCGAGGAACACGCCACCTGGGACACGCTATTTGCACGGCAGGTGTCGATGCTGAGGGGGCGCGCGACGCCCGAGTTCCTCGACGGGCTCGACCGGCTCAGGCTTTCCGAGTCGGGCATCCCCGACTTCGCCGAGCTGTCGGAGCGGCTGATGCGTGCCACGGGATGGCAGGTCGTCGCCGTGCCGGGGCTGATCCCCGACGACGTGTTCTTCGATCACCTCGCCAACCGCCGCTTTGTCGCGGGCAATTTCATCCGCCGGCCAGACCAGCTCGACTATCTGGAAGAGCCCGACGTCTTCCATGACGTGTTCGGCCACGTACCGCTGCTCGCGCACCCCACGTTCGCCGATTACATGCAGGCCTATGGCGAAGGCGGGCAGCGCGCGCTCGGCCTCGGCGCGCTGGAGCGGCTGTCGCGGCTCTACTGGTATACGGTCGAGTTCGGGCTGGTCCGCGGCGACGACGGGCTCAAGCTGTACGGCGCCGGTATCGTCTCCTCCTTCTCGGAGTCGCGCTTCGCGCTCGACGATCCCTCGCCCAACCGCATCGGCTTCGACCTCGCGCGGGTGATGCGTACCCGCTACCGGATCGACGACTTCCAGCAGAGCTATTTCGTCGTCGACAGCTTCGAGGCGCTGCTCGCGGCGACGCTCGAGACCGATTTCGCGCCGCTCTACGATGCGTTGCGCGAACAGCCCGACCTCGCGCCGGACGCGCTGCTGCCGGACGAGACGGTCTTCACCCGCGGCACCCAGCACTACGCCCATACCCATCCGCGTCCATGACCGACGCCCCCGCCCTTTGGAGAGACGCAGCATGACCGACCCCCGCAATCCGCTCGGCCTCGACGGCTTCGAATTCTGCGAGTTCACCGCCGCCGACCCGGAGCAGCTGGCGCGCCAGTTCGAATCACTGGGCTTCGTCGCCACCCATCGCCATCCCTCCAAACAGGTGACCCGCTACAAGCAGGGGCGCATCAACCTGTTGCTCCATGCCGAGCCGGGCGGCCAGGCCGCGGCGTTCCACGCCGCGCACGGTCCCTCCGCCAGCGGCATGGCGTTCCGCGTCGCCGATCCCAAGGCAGCGTTCGATCACGCAGTTGCGGCAGGCGCGAAACCGGTCGATGCCGCGACCGGCACGCTCGGCGCCGACGCCTGCGTGATCGAGGGGATCGGCGGCTCCTACCTCTATCTCGTGGCTGCGACAGGCGACCTCTACGCGGGATGGCAGGAGGTGCCCGGCTGGCAGCAGGCGGAGGCGGAGAACAGCGTCGGGCTCTACCTGCTGGACCACCTCACCCATAACGTGCGCCGCGGTGAGATGCGCACCTGGTCGAGCTTCTATGCGACGCTCTTCGGGTTCGAGGAGCAGAAGTATTTCGACATCAAGGGCAAGGCGACCGGTCTGTTCAGCCAGGCGATGATCGCTCCCGACGGCGCGATTCGCATCCCGCTCAACGAGAGCCAGGACGACAATTCGCAAATCGAGGAGTTCCTGCGCGAATATCAGGGAGAAGGCATCCAGCATCTCGCCCTTACCACCGACGACATCTTCACGACGGTGGAGAAGCTGCGCGAACGCGGCGTGCGGCTGCAGGACACAATCGAGACCTATTACGAATTGGTCGACAAGCGCGTGCCCGGCCACGGCGAGGATCTGGAGCGGCTGAAGCGCAACCGCATCCTGATCGACGGTAACGTCGGCGAGGAAGGCATCCTCCTCCAGATCTTTACCGAGAACATGGTCGGCCCGATCTTTTTCGAGATCATCCAGCGCAAGGGAAATCAGGGGTTCGGCAACGGCAACTTCCAGGCGCTGTTCGAGTCGATCGAGCTCGACCAGATTCGCCGCGGGGTAATCCAGGTCGACGCGTGATCGCGACGGGACGGCGCCCGATGGAGAAAACCATGTCCGCAGCGATCCGCTACCTGCCCGGCTTCGGCAACCATGTCGCGACCGAAGCCGTCGCCGGCGCGCTGCCGGTCGGACGCAACAGTCCGCAGAAGGTGCCATTTGGCCTCTATGCCGAGCAGCTTTCGGGCACCGCCTTCACCGCACCTCGGCAAGAGAACCGGCGCAGCTGGCTCTACCGGCTTCGGCCCGCCGCCGCGCATGCCCCCTTCACGCGCTACGAAGGCGCACCGCAGCTGCGCTCGGCGCCGTTCGACGAGGTGCCCCCCAGCCCCAATCGGCTGCGCTGGGATCCGCTGCCGCTGCCGTCCGATGCGCCGACCGACTTCGTCGACGGGCTCGTCACCTATGGCGGCACCGGCGACGTCGCGACCGGGTCCGGCGTCGCGATCCACGGCTATGCCGCTTCCGCCGACATGGTCGATCGCGCCTTCTTCTCGGCCGATGGCGAACTGCTGCTCGTGCCGCAGCACGGCCGCCTGCTGCTCGTTACCGAACTGGGGCGGATCGAGGTCGCGCCGCTGCAGATCGCGGTGATCCCGCGCGGCGTGCGGTTCGCGGTGGCGCTGCCGGATGGCGCGGCGCGCGGCTACGTCTGCGAGAACTACGGCAGCGCCTTCCGCCTGCCCGAGCTGGGGCCGATCGGTGCCAACGGGCTCGCCAACCCGCGCGATTTCGAGACGCCGGTCGCATGGTTCGAAGATCGCGACGCGCCATGCCAGTTGATCCAGAAATTCCAGGGCTGCCTGTGGGAGACACGCCTCGACCATTCGCCGTTCGACGTCGTCGCCTGGCACGGCAATCTTGCGCCGTATCGCTACGATCTCACGCGGTTCAACACGATCAACACGGTGAGCTTCGACCACCCCGACCCGTCGATCTTCACCGTCCTGACCAGCCCCAGCGACACGCCCGGCACCGCGAATTGCGACTTCGTGATCTTCCCGCCGCGCTGGATGGTCGCGGAGGACAGCTTCCGCCCGCCCTGGTTCCACCGCAACGTGATGAGCGAGTTCATGGGGCTGATCCACGGCGCCTATGACGCCAAGGATGGCGGCGGCTTCGTGCCCGGTGGCGCGAGCCTTCATAATCAGATGAACGGCCACGGCCCCGACCAGGCCGCCTACGACAAGGCGGTCGCCGCCGAGCTCAAGCCGCACAAGATCGAAGGAACCATGGCGTTTATGTTCGAGACCCGTCACGTCGTGCGCACCACCCGCTGGGCGGTCGAGACCCCGCTGATGCAGCTCGACTATGACGACGTGTGGAGCGGCTTCGCCAAGGCGCGCGTCGCATGAGCCTGCCCATTATCGACGAGACCCACGACCCCGCCCGGACCAGCTGGGTAGCGGGCGCCGACGGCCACCCGCATTTCCCGGTGCAGAACCTGCCCTACGGCATCTTTTCGGACAGCGACGGCAGACCCCGGCCGGGGGTGGCGATCGGCGACCGGATTCTCGACCTTCAGGCGGTGGCGGCGCTGCTGCCGGACGCGATCGTGCCGACATTGTCGGGCTCGACGCTCAACGCGCTGTTCGCGCTGCCCGCAGCCGATCGAAGGACGCTGCGCCGCCGCCTGTCGGCGCTGCTCGTCGATCCGACCAACCGCCCGGCAGTGGCGCCGGCGCTGCTCCCGGCTTCGGCCTGCACGCTGCACCTGCCCATGGCGATTGGCGACTACACCGATTTCTACGTCGGCATCCACCACGCCAACAACGTCGGCCGCCAGTTCCGCCCCGACAATCCGCTGCTTCCCAATTACAAGTGGGTGCCGATCGGCTACCACGGCCGCGCGTCCTCGATCCGTCCCTCCGGCGTGCCGGTGGTGCGCCCGCGCGGTCAGCGAAAGCCGCCCGATGCCGAGGTGCCGAGCTACGGTGCGAGCGAGCGGCTCGACTACGAGTTGGAGCTGGGCGTGTGGATCGGGCCTGGGAACCGGCTGGGCGAGACGATCCCGATCGGTGCCGCCGCCGATCATATCGCCGGTTTCTGCCTGCTCAACGACTGGTCGGCGCGCGACTTCCAGGCGTGGGAGTATCAGCCGCTCGGGCCGTTTCTCGCGAAGAATTTCCACACCAGCGTCTCCCCCTGGGTGGTGACCGCCGAGGCATTGGCGCCGTTTCGCACCGCGCAGCCGCCGCGGCCGGACGGCGACCCGCAGCCGCTGCCGCACCTGTGGGACGACGCAGACCAGGCTGGGGGTGCGCTGGCGCTGGAGCTGGAGGTGCTGCTGCAAAGCGCGGCGATGCGCGACGCGGGCATGGCGCCGGTGACGCTCAGCCGCGGCCCGGCGACGAACATGTACTGGACGGTCGCGCAGATCGTCGCGCACCACGCCTCCAACGGCTGCGACCTACGACCCGGCGACCTGCTGGGGACCGGGACCATTTCCGCACCCACCCGCGACGGGTTCGGCAGCCTGCTCGAAATCAGTCGCGGCGGCACCGATCCGATCGAGCTTCCAAGTGGCGAAATGCGCCGCTTCCTGGCCGACGGTGACGCGGTGACCCTGCGCGCGACGGCGCGCGCACCCGGCCGGGTCGCGATCGGCTTCGGCGAGTGCACCGCCACGGTGCTGCCGGCGCGCGCATGATCCTGCACGGCTACTGGCGCTCGACGACCGCCTATCGCGTGCGGATCGCCTTGAATCTCAAGGGGCTTCCCTACGACCAAGAACCGCACGACCTGCGTACCGGCGCGCAGCGGGACGCGGCGTATCGCCTGCTGAACCCGCAGGCGCTCGTTCCGACACTGGAAACGGATGACAGCGGCGTCCTGACGCAGAGCCCCGCGATCCTCGAATGGCTTGAGGAACGCCACCCCGCCCCGCCGCTGCTGCCGCCCGATCGGGAAGCGCGCGTGGTGGTCCGTGCGATGGCGGCGCTCGTCGCGTGCGACATTCATCCGCTCAACAATCTCCGCGTACTCGAGACGCTGCGCAGCGAACTCGCGGCGAGCGAGGCGCAGGTGCAGGCTTGGATCGCGCGCTGGATCGGCGACGGCTTCACCGCGTTGGAGGCGCTGATCGCGCGCCACGGCGAGGGTTTCGCGTTCGGCGACACGCCGAGCCTGGCCGACTGCCACTTGGTGCCGCAACTCTACTCGGCCGAGCGGTTCGGTGTTGCGCTCGCCCCCTACCCCCGGCTCGTGGCGGCAGGCGAGCGGGCGCGCGCGTTGCCGGCGTTCGCCGCGGCGCACCCCGACTGCCAACCCGACGCCGACCGATGACCGCCGACACGCGCGTCTTCGCCACCCCCGCCGGGGTGTCGCTCGGGCCGCTCGACCAGATCGCCGACGGGCGAGGACGCGCCTTCGTCCTCCAGATGCGCGCCGGCCGCTTCCACGGTTTCGTCGTCCGCCGCGGCGACGCCGCCTATGGCTATGTTGACCGCTGCCCGCATATGGGCCTGCCGCTGGCGCAGACGCTGGACGAGTACGTCGCACCGGGCGGCGAGTTGATCGCCTGCTCCTGGCACGCCGCGCTGTTCACGATCGAGGATGGCGTGTGTGTCGGCGGGCCATGCATGGGGCAGCGCCTGACCCCTTGGCCGGTGACGGTACAGGACGGCCTTCTGCGGACTGCGTGAGCCACGGATTGCCGGGGGCCGCGATCGTAGGATCGCCACGGTCACCACTTCGTATGCACCAGCCTGCTGCCATCAATCGCTTTCGTTGCCCGGGCGCCGGCCAACGCCATCGTTACGCGCATCTCCGTCCGATCCGGAGCCTCTCGGCAGATACTCGCATCATCCTGCCATGCTTGAGCTCGACCGCATCCTGCGCCTCAACGCGGTACTCGATCTCGCCGGGCCCAGTCGCGGGGTCCAGCAGCAACCCCGCATGATTGCCGGGCGTTATAACGGGCTCGAGCGGACCTTAGAGTCTGATGACATCAAGCTGACGGGTATCCGGAATTGCGGAGATAGTTGCGGCACTCGTCGGGGGAGAAGGTATCGAGGAGTTCGCCGACGCGGCGCCATGTCGCCTCATGGGATCGTTCTGCGGCCTTTCGCATCAGGTGCTTGAGCTTGGCGAAGACCTGCTCGATGGGGTTCAGGTCCGGACTGTAGGGCGGCAGGAACAACAGCCTGGCGCCCGCGGCCCTGATGGCGCTTCGGATAGCAGGCTGCTTGTGGCTGGACAGGTTGATGGGGTGGACGCCCCCGGCGGCATCTATGTGCCAGAGTGGTGGTTTTGCAGACCACCAAGGAGGCGTCCGTGGAACAGATTATCACCGTCGGGCTGGATTTGGCCAAACACGTTTTTCAGGTGCATGGCGCAGGCCGCGACGGCACGGTCGTTATGCGGAAGAAGCTCCGGCGTGATCAGTTGCTTAGCTTCTTCGCGGAGCTGCCCCGCTGCACGGTGGCGATGGAGGCATGCGGCGGGGCGCATCACTGGGCGCGCGAGATTGGGCGGCTTGGTCACGAGGTGAAGCTGATCGCGCCGGCCTACGTGAAGCCCTTCGTGAAGCGACAGAAGAACGACATGGCCGATGCCGAGGCGATCTGCGAGGCGGCGCAGCGCCCTACCATGCGGTTCGTGCCGGTGAAGAGCGAGGCGGCGCAAGCGTCCGCACTGGTATTTCGTACCCGCGACCTGCTGGTCCGGCAGCGAACCCAGCTCATCAACGCGCTTCGCGGTCACATGACCGAGTTTGGCATGGTCGTTGCGCAGGGCCCGATGCATGTCGCAAGGCTGATCGCCATTGTCGAAGATCCCGATTCCGATTTGCCTGAGTCGGCACGCATCGTGCTCGGCGTGCTCATCACCGAGCTGCATGCGCTCGATGACCGGGTTCTGAAGCTCGATGCTGAGATCGTGCGCCGTGCGAAGGATGATCCGGTCGCGAGGCGGCTGATGACCATCCCCGGCATAGGGGCGATTACCGCGACGGCTCTGGTCGCGCTGGCGCCTGCCGCCGCGACCTTCAGGCGGGGGCGTGACTTTGCCGCCTGGCTGGGTCTTACGCCGGTGCAGCGATCAAGCGGCGGCAAGGAACGACTGGGCCGGACATCCAAGATGGGCGAACGCACATTGCGACGCTTGCTCATCATTGGGGCGAGCGCGGTCGCGGGCTGGGCGTCACGTAAGGGTGCAAAGCCGGGATCGTGGCTGGCCAGCATGATGGCGCGCAAGCCGCCGATGCTGGTGCGGGTCGCACTCGCCAACAAAATGGCCCGAATGGTCTGGGCGCTGCTCGCCCATGGCGGGGTCTACCGAGCTCCGGCCGTGGCGGCATAAGCCGTCAGGGTCGTGGGGTGCCGTGGAGCAGGCTGAGGTCGAAGGAGAGTATGGCGCAACGGTCGTGAGACGGGGTCGGGAAAACCAGTTCATGGACAAGCGCTATCAAAGCGCGCCAGGTTGTTTTGGACCCGATCCGCGAACTCCCATACGGGCCCGCGGCATGTCATGGCCGCAACAAGGCCGGACACATGTCAGCACCCGATCCGCGCGCCATTGGCTATCCCAAGATTCAGCTTGCTCCAACGGGGGCGTCCACACATGTCCATGACCACGACATCGCCGGGCTTGAGCGTCGGGACGAGGCACTGCTCGACATAGCCGGTGAAGCTCTGGGCATTGATTGGCTGGTCGAGTACGCAGGGTGCGTCGATCCGGTCGCAGCGCAGCGCCGCCAGAAAGGTCATGGTGCGCCAGTGGCCGTAAGGCACCTTGGCATGCAGCCGCTGGCCGACCGGCGCCCAGCCTCTGAGCGGCGCCATGTTTGTTTTCACCCAGGTTTCATCGATGAAGACCAGGCGGGCCGGATCAAGCCGGCCCTGGTACTTCTGCCACCGCGCCCGGTGCCGTGCGATGGCGGGGCGGAGCTGCTCGGCGGGCAGCACGCTTTTTTTTGAAGCTCAGCCCCTCGGCATGCACGAACCGCCAGACCTGCACATAGTCGACCTTCACGCCGCGCTCTGCCAACTCGGTAACGAGGCCGCGTAGCGTGAAGTCCCGTGTGGCCCGCTCCAGCAGCCAGTCCCGCGTCTCGCCCGACAGGATCCTGGTTCGGCGCCCACCCATTCGCCCAGGGGCTGCACTGCCCGTGTCGCGGTAGCGCCGCGTCCATTTGATCGCCGAACTCGGCGCAACCCGAAGCATGCAGCCGCCGCGTGACACGACATGCCCTCCGCCGTTACCGCCCGAACAACCCTGTCGCGCAAGTCCATCGAATACGGCTTTGCCATGCAGCTCGGCCTCCCTCGCCGGCCCGCACCTTGAATCATCTGTGGACGCCCCTTCGGTTGCAAGCGGTATCTGGAAGTTCTGACACGTAGTCGGATGCTGCCATCTGTCCGGCCTGTAATGCAGCGGCAAGCTG
>NZ_JBIUCZ010000059.1:0-9227 GCF_047975845.1 Sphingomonas mangrovi
ACAACACCCCCAGAAAGTGCCTCGGCTTCCGTACCCCCGCCGAGGCATTCCAACTGTTGCACTTCGAATGTGAATCCACATGCTGACTTTCGTCAGCATGACGATGGGGGGGGGCGTTCACCGTGCTCCCGCACAGGGGGAACACGGTGGAAATGCCCAGCGTCGCCGAGGAACGGGGCCGGTTGCCCGGCCCCCGTTCTCTTACGGACCGACGTCGGCGCCCTCGGGCTTGACGCGGTAGTTGGTGGTGGTGCCGAGACCCAGCGCCTGCGCGACGCGGTCGTTCCAGCCGTACGGATCGTTGCGGATCACCGGCTGGCCGGCGTCGTCGAACAGCACAGTCTGGTAGAGCATCCGCACCGGGATCTGGCGCGGCAGCTTGACGAACGTCTCCTTGCCGGTGCCGCGCGCCTTGTGCCACTCGTCGGTCACGCCCTCGTCCTTGGCGAGCATCTCGGCGAAGCCCAGCGCGTCCTCGACACGCACGCAGCCGTGGCTGCGCTGGCGCTGCACTTCCTGGAACAGCGGCTTGGCCGGGGTGTCGTGCAGATAGATGGCGTGCTCGTTCTGCATGTCGAACTTGACCAGGCCGAGCGAGTTCTTCGGGCCCGGCTGCTGGACGATCCAGCCGTCCTCCCACGCCATGTTGTTGCGGCGCAGATAGTCCGATCCCTTGCCGGCGATCTCCTTCTCCTGGATCGAGCGCGGAACGGTCCAGGTCGGGTTGGCCACCAGCCGGAAGATGGGCGAGCCCAGCTGCGGCGTCTCGCGGTCGGGCTCGCCGACCACCACCTTGCGGCTGTCGACGATCTTGCCGTCGCGCCAGTAGCTCAGCCGCGCCGCCGCCAGGTTGACGTCGATGCGGGTGCCCGGCGGCGTCCGCTCGAGCCAGCGCAACCGCTCCATGTTGACCGCGATCGCACGCGCACGGTCGGCATCGGACAGGTTGAGGATGGCGAGCGCGTCGCTGCCGATCACGCCGTCGGGCTTGATGCCGTAGTCGGCCTGCATCCGCTTGACCGCGGCGACCATCGCCGGGCTGTAGGCGTTGCCGCCCGCCGCGCCACGATCGAGATAGTCGGCGGCGACCAGCTGGCTGGCGATCATGGGAATGCGCGCGTCGGTGGAACCCGGCTTGAGCGGCTCGCCCTTGTCGGGGATCGCCGGCGTGGCGCCCTCGCCCTGCTTGCGCAGCGCGAGATACGCCTGGGACAGCTTGCCGTAGTTGGCGTCCTGCGGCGCCAGGCTCTCGAGCCACTCGCCGAGCTTGCCCTGCTGCAGCGCCTGGGCGAGCCCGGGCCGCAGATCGGCGTTCGGACGCGGCACGGTGTAGACGTCGTAGAGCTTGGTCGGATCGGTCGCGCCATGCGCCAGCGCAGCGGCGTAGGCGAGCGCCGTCTTGGTGAGCGCGGCATCGCCGTCGGCGCTTCCCGGTTCGCCGGAGACGTCGAACGGCATCTTGTCGAGGCCGTGCGCCGCGCGCTTGTTCAGCGCGTCGCGAAGCTGGTTGGCGGTGGATTGGGACCATGCCGCCGGCTGGGCGGTGTCGCCGGCGTCTGTCTGGTTGGAAGGAGCCGTGTTGACGTTGCAGGCGGACAGCGCGAGCGACAGCGCCAGCAGCGAGGAACCGATAAATCCGACGCGCACCCGTATCTCCTCTAGGTTTTGCATTCCCATAACGCCGCACGGGCCGTTTCGCTCCCGCAAGGAGCGGGAGGAACCGGCGGTTCCGGGCCGAACAACGGTCAAAAAAGGGGCGGGCTGCCGGGGTGGGGGGGAGAGAGGCAGCCCGCCTAGGAAGGGCAGATCGTCAGAAGCGGATGCTGATCCCGCCGCGCGCGCCGCCGCCCTTATAGTCGTCGCTCCAATCGCCGGTCGCCTCGACGAAGCCGCTCACGCGGCCCGCCGTCGCGACGGTGAAGCCGACCGCCGCCTGGCCATAGGTGCCCAGCCGGTTGAGGTCGAAGTCGAGCGAATTGCCGCCGTCGGCGAAGGTCATGCGGTTGCGGCCCTCGAACTCGTGGACCACCGCCCCGCGCAGGTAGAAGCTCGCCTTGGCATCGCCCCAGTCCTGATCGGTGCCGATCCGCGCGCCCGCCTTGCCGCGCAGCCCGTCGCCGTCGGCGAAGGCGATCGTGCTCGGCCCCGACACCAGATCGTCGAGGCTGGTGCGGACATACTCGATCGACACCGCCGGCTCGACGAAGAAGCTGCCGCCGCCGAAGCGCAAGCCCGCCTCCGCCTTGCCGCCATAGCCGTCGCCGTCGATCTTCTCGCGCACCCCGGCGCCCGGCAGCACCGCGCGCATCCAGTGATGCTCGTATTTGGCGAGGCCGTTGAGGAAGAAGGGACCAACGTTGACGCTGCCGTAGACGCCGACGTTGGCGGAGTCGTAGGTGAAGCGATCGGCATTCGCGCGGAAGCTCACCGTCGAATTGGCGTAGCCGCCGGTGACGCCGAACAGGAAGCCGCCGTCCCCCGATCCGCCGGCGAAGTCGTAGCCCGCCTGGCCGCCGAAGAAGTCCTGGCGATGGTCGAGCACGACGGTCTGCGTCTGGCCGAAGGCGGTGAAGTCCTGCCGGTCCGAACGCTTGTCGACCGATCCGAACATCTGCCCCCACAGCGCCGATCCGCGCTCGGGCGTCTCGGCCCCGGCACCGCTGCGGCCGTCGCGCAGCTGCTGCATGTGGCCGGACCAGGCGTCGTTGCTGCGATAGCCGATCTGGCGCGCGCCCTCGACCGCTTCGAGCAGTTCCACCGCCTGCGCGTTCGGCGTGCCGAACAGCGCATAGGTGGAGTCCGCCGGGTCGAACACCAGCGCGTAGCGGACCAGCCCGACCGAGACGTCGTCGGCCGCGAGGCCGAAGGCGTCGGCACTGCTGCCCGCCCCCGCCGACACCAGCACCAGATCGTCGACCAGGATGCCGCCGTTGCCGGTCAGCAGGTCGGTCGCGATGGTGGTGCTGCCGGTGGCGGCACCACCGATCTCGAGCCGGTCGGCGGTCGAGCCCGCCGCGCTGATCGAGACGTCCAGGCCCAGCGTGCCGGCACCGCTGCCGACGTAGCTGCCCGACACGGCGAGCACGTCGCCGGCGACGCCGTTGCGCATCTCGACCAGCCCTCGGTTGGTGAAGCGCTCCAGCCGGCTGAACCGCACCGTGCCGGCGGTGGTGCCGTCGGGACGGACCGCGAGGGTGGCGTTGTTCTCGAACCCGTCGTCGCCCGCGCCGAAGTCGCTGTCGCCGACCGCCTCGAACCGGCCGTAGTTGACCAGCGTGTCGGCAGCGTCGGTCAGGTCGACCCGGCCGGTGACGGTGCCGGTGTCGGCGATCGTCACCCGCGCGGCGGCGCCGTCGGCGTTGATCGCCGGCCCCGTCGCGCTGGCGACGCTGTCGCCGATGTCGACGGTCGCGCCGGTGCCGCTCGCCACGTCGATGCCGACGGTGCCGCCGGTGACCGAGGCGCCGTCGAGCGTGGCGACGTGCACGTCGCAGGTGCTCGCGGCGTGGATGCCGCGGCCGGCGGCGCGGATCGGGCCGGTGGCGGTGATGTCGACGCTGGCGCAACCGCTCGCGTCGCCGGTGATGCCGTCGGAGCCCGGACCGGTGGCGGTGATCGGGCCGGCGACGATCGTCTGGTTGCCGACGGTGGTGTCGACGTCGATCCCGCTCGCATCCTCCCCGACCGTGGTGATCGGACCGGTGCTCACGTCGACCGGACCCGCGCCGCCGCCGACGGCGACGCCGGTCGAGCCGTCGCCTGCCGTGTCGATCGCGCCGGTGCCGACGCGGATCGGCCCTTCGCCGGTGACGTCGACCCCCGCCGACCCGTCGCCGTCGGTGTCGATGTCGCCGGTGTCGACGCCGATCGCGCCTTCGCCGCCATCCACGATCACGCCGGTCGATCCCTCGCCGCCGGTGTGGATGTTGCCGGTGCCCACGTCGATCGGGCCTTCGCCGCTGACGTCGACGCCCGGCGCATCGGCGCCACCGGTATCGATGTCCCCGGTGTCGACGGTGATCGGCCCCAGGCCGCCATCGACGATCACCCCGGTCGAACCGTCACCATCGGTGTCGATATCGCCGGTGTCCACGTCGATCGGCCCCGTTCCGCCGACGTCGACGCCTGCCGAGCCGTCGCCATCGGTGTCGATGTCGCCGGTATCGACGCCGATCGGCCCGTCGCCGCCGTCGACGATCACGCCGGTCGAGCCGTCGCCGCCGGTGTGAATGTCGCCGGTACCTACGTCGATCGGCCCCTCGCCGGTGATGTCTACGCCCGGCGAGTTCGTGCCGCCCGTGTCGATGTCGCCGGTATCGACCGCGATCGGACCGGCGCCGCCGTCCACGATCACGCCAGGCGAGTCGTCGCCGCCGGTGGTGATGTCGCCGGTGTCGACGTCGACCGAGCCGCCGGTCTCGATATCGACGCCCGGCGAGGCATCGCCGCCGGTATCGATGTCCCCGGCATCCACGTCGACGGGCGTATCGCTGTCGCCGGCATCCACGTCGACGCCGGGCGAGTTGTCGCCGCCGGTGTCGACGTCCCCGACATCGGCGGCGACGCTGCACGCCCCCGGGCCGAGCACCAGGCACACTGTCGGATCGAGCACGATGCCCAGCCCGGTGGCGTCGTTGCCGGCGGTAGACAGTGCGCCGATGTTGGCGATGATGTTGCCGGGGGCGTCGATCAGCGCGCCGAGCGCACCGTTGCCCTGCGTCGTGATCCGGTCCGCGCCGAGGGTCACGTCGCACGCCCCCGCCCCGATCAGCGCGCAGGCGGTGGGATCGGCGGAGAGCTCGATGCCGGTGGCGGCCTCGCCCAGCGTCTCCAGCAGCCCCAGGTTCAGCGTGGTCGGTCCGACGACGCGTGCCAGGACGCCGACCGCGCCGTTGCCGCGGGTGGTGAGCTCGCCGATGGAAAAGGCGTTGCCGCAGGCGCCGGCCCCCAGCGTCACGCAGGCGTCGGGATCGGTGACGAGGTCGAGCCCCACGGCATCGTCGCCGTTGGTGCGCAACACGCCGATGCTGCCGGTGACGTTGCCGGCGGCGCGGACGATCGCGCCGATCGAATCGAGCCCGTTGGTGCGCAGGTCGTTGACGGTGAAGTTCTGGTCGCAGGCGCCGACGCCGAGCGTCGCGCAGGCGGTGGGGTCGGTGCGCAGGTCGATCCCGGCCGCCTCGTCGCCGCCGGTCTGGAGCACGTCGACGTCGAGCGTCGTGACGCCCGTCGCCGCCGAGACCAGCGCGCCGATGCCGCCGAAGCCGTTGGTGGTGATCTCGTCGGCGGCCGCGGTGACGTCGCAGCCGCCGGTGCCCAGCAGCACGCAGGCGGCCGGATCGGTCGCGAGGTCGAGGCCGAGTGCCTGGCCGCCCTGCGTCCGCAGCACGCCGACGTCGAGGTTGATGTCGCCGGCAGCACGCACCAGCGCGGCGGTCGACAGATTGCCGGTGGTGTCGATCAGGTCCGCGTTCAGCGTCGTGGGACCGTCGAGCGAGACCAGTTGCACGCCGTTCGACGACACGCCGCGGGTGAGCACATCGCCCAGGTCGACGTCGATGCTGCCGCCTTCGATATCGATGCCCGGCGCGTTGTCGCTGATCGTCGAGACCAGATCGTCGACCGTGAACACCACGCCGTCGACCGCGCGCAGCAGCGCACCGGTGGCGCCGTCGCCCCGCGTGGTGATGCTCGACAGGTTCGCCAGGATCGTTCCGTCGGAGGTGACGTTCAGCCCGTCGCCGTCCAGTGCGTCGATGATCGCCGGCAGCGGCAGCGGTGCGGCCGGATCGCCCTGCGGATCCGGTGCGCAGTTGATGCCGCCGCCGATCAGCGGCAGGCAGATGCTCTGTGCCGCAGCGCCCTCGGCACCGGCAACGCCGATCCCGACCGCCATGACCGGCGCCAACGTCCGTGCAATCGCCAGGACGCTGGTCCCGGCTCCACCCAATAGTTTCATCCTTGCGTCCCCTTTCAAGGTCCGCCCCCACACGGATCTTGCGTCCGCTGCTCGGACCCAAAGGTGAAATCCAGGGTTTTACAAACTATTAAGATGCCTAGACTGACCCACATTGCGCGTCGAAGCAGTTTCGATCGCGAGTATTTCGGTTCTTCTTTCCCGCGGGTGGCCGGCACACGGGCGCCGCCGCAGGCGGCTTCGGCCGGTCCGGGCGGCGGACAAGGCCCCGAAGCTGCGCGCGAAACGGCATGAAAACGGATCGACCGAGGGACCCGATCGGCGTGCAGGCGGTTTGTCTAGCCCAAGCTGACGGAGTTCGACACGATGCGCCAAGTCCCCACCCAAGACGATCCGCTGCCGGCGTCGCAGCGCGCCTCCTCGCCCCGATTGCGGGTGGACGTGCCATGACCGGCACCGATCGCATCGTCGCCGTCGGCCTGCTCACCGAGCGCGACTTGGCCGTGCTGGGCCAGGGATTCCAGCGGATCTACCGGCTCGACGACAGCCGCGAGTTCGACAACCTGCTCACCGCGATCGACCGCGCCGACGAACGCATCCGCATGCCGCAGAAGACGCCGTCCGCGTCCTGACCGCCGCGGCATCGCTGCGCATGGCCCGCCGCCCTTGTGCGGCGGCATCGGCAAAGTTATCTGAGGACTTTCTCAGCCGGATGTAGCCGATGCCCCTTCCCGACCCCGCCGACGCCGCGCTGCGGGTCGATCCCCGCGACGCCGTCGCCACCGCGCTGCGCGATCTTGCCGCGGGCGAGCGCGTCCGCATCGGCACCGCCGCGCTGACGCTGGGCGAGGCGATCCCCAAGGGGCACAAGCTGGCGGTGTCCCCGATCGCGGCGGGTGCGGAGGTGGTGAAGTTTGGCTGGCCGATCGGCCGCGCCACGGCCGACATCCCCGCCGGTGCGCACGTCCACACCCACAACGTCCGCACGCTCCTCGAAGAAGCGCAGGACTATGCCTATGCGCCCGCTCCGGCGGCTGCGGCGGTGCCGGCGGCGCCCCGCCACTTCGACGGCTATCGCCGGGCGAACGGCGCGGTGGGCACGCGCAACGAGATCTGGATCCTGTGCACCGTCGGCTGCGTCGGCGCGACGGCGCGGCGGCTGGCGGAGCGCGCCAGCCAGCGGTTCGCCGGGCGCGTCGACGGCATCCACGCCTTTCCCCACCCCTATGGCTGCTCGCAGCTGGGCGACGACCTCGACCACACGCGGACGATGATCGCCAGTCTGGCGCAGCATCCCAACGCCGGCGGCGTGCTGCTGATCGGGCTGGGGTGCGAGAACAACCAGATGGACGCGCTGCTCGCCGCAGCGCCCGGCCTCGACCGCAACCGGCTGCGCGCCTTCACCACCCAGATGGTGAGCGACGAGTACGAGACCGGCCTCGCGATGATCGAGGAGTTGGTCGCGCTGGCCGAGCAGGACCGTCGCGAGCCGGTGCCGCTGTCGGAGCTGGTACTCGGGCTCAAGTGCGGCGGCTCGGACGGGTTTTCGGGCGTGTCGGCCAACCCGCTGGTCGGCCGCGTCGCCGACGCGGTCGCCAACGCCGGCGGCACCCCGGTGCTCACCGAGATCCCCGAGATCTTCGGCGCCGAGCGCATCCTGATGGCGCGCGCCGCCGACGAGGCGGTGTTCGACGAAATCCGCACGCTGGTGGAGGACTTCAAGGGCTATTTCATCGCCCACGGCCAGCCGGTCTACGAGAACCCGTCGCCGGGCAACAAGGCGGGCGGGATCACCACCCTCGACGAGAAATCGCTGGGCGCGGTGCAGAAGGCGGGGCGCGCGCCCGTCGTCGACGTGCTGCGCTATGGCGAGCGGGTGCGGCGCCACGGGCTTGTGCTGCTGGAGGCGCCGGGCAACGACGCGGTGTCGTCGACCGCGCTCACCGCTGCCGGGGCGACCGTGATCCTGTTCACCACCGGCCGCGGCACACCGATGGGCTTCCCCGCGCCGACGCTCAAGATCGCGTCCAACTCGGCGCTCGCCGAGCGCAAGCCGGGGTGGATCGACTTCGACGCCGGGCCGCTGCTCGACGGCGAGGCGGCCGACGCCGTGACCGGGCGGCTGCTCGACCTGGTGATCGCCACCGCCTCCGGCGCCGAGACCCGCGCCGAGCGCAACGGCGAGCGCGAGATCGCGCTGTGGAAGCAGGGCGTGACGGTCTGAGAAATCGCTGGCGCCATTCCTGGAAGCGGCACTGGAATCCGACTCCGCATGACAGCCGGGTCTCCGCTGCCTAGACCGGCTGCGGACAGGAGCGCGGCGTGACGAAGACCGGACCGAAACTCTATCGAGCGATCATCGACGCGCTGCAGGCGGACATCGCCGCCGGCCGGTTCGCGCCGGGGGACCGGCTGCCGACCGAGCGCGAGCTGGTCGAGCGGTTCGCGGTGAGCCGGCTGACGGTGCGCGAGGCGGTGATCGGCATGGAGATCGTCGGGCTGGTCGAGGCGCGGCGCGGATCGGGCGTCTACGTCACCGCCGAAGCGCCACAACGGCTCCAGTCGCCCGACCTCGACATCGGCGCGTTCGAGCTGATCGAGGCGCGGCGGCTGATCGAGGGCGAGTGCGCGGCGCTCGCCGCCCTCACCCGCAGCGAGGCCGACGTCGCGGCGCTGCGCGACACCCTAGAGCGGATGATCGCCGAGAACGCGACCGACAGCCCCGACGAGTTCGCCGATCGCGATTTCCACCGGCAGATCGCCCGCGCGACCGCCAACGACGCGATGGTGCTGACGGTCGAGACGCTGTGGGACGTGCGCCATCGCTCTCCGCTGTGCGTCGCGGTGCTCGATCGCGCGCGCAAGGCGGGCGAGAAGCCGCGGATCGAGGACCATCGCGCGATCCTAGAAGCGATCGTCGCGGGCGATGCCGAAGGCGCGCGCGCGGCAATGCGGCGCCATCTGGGGCGGGTGATCGGCCACTTGCTCGACGCGACGGAGACCGACGCGATGGACGCGGCGCAGCGGCGCGATCGCGCCAACCGGGTCGCCGCGATCGGCTGAGGTCGGTCGGAGCGACATTCCCATATTTTCCGTTCGTCTCGAGTAGGGATCGAGCTTGTCGAGAGCCCGTATCGAGAGAGCCGCGAGCGCTGACCTCTCGATACGCCGTCTCGACAGGCTCGACGGCTACTCGAGGCGAACGGGTCTGATGGGGTGGACGCCCCCCGACGGCATCGATGTGCCAGAGTGGCGGTGTTGAAGCACCACTGAGGGAGGCGTCCGTGTCAGAGGCTACCACGATCGGGTT
>NZ_JBIUCZ010000060.1:0-8827 GCF_047975845.1 Sphingomonas mangrovi
GCAATCGCACACCGTTCCGCATACGAGAGCTGTCGGTACCTGGTTCCCATCGCAACACCTCAACCTGGTGTTGCACTTCGTTTGTGAACTCGGGGGATCCATTCCCGCTCCGCCCAAGGGTCGCGAGCGGAGCGTGTCTGGATGCTGACCTTCGTCAGCATGACGGGAGGAAAGGTGCGATAGGAAGAACGCGGGGACACTTCAGCTTCGCCGCGTCCTCGCCTACCATAGCACCCATGCGCCTCCTCGCCCTCCTGCTGCTGCCCGCGCCCGCCCTCGCCGCGCATTCCGGCGTCGTGGCCACGAGTACCGGCTTCGCTATCTCGGATGTCGCGCTGTTCCTGGTCGCGGTCGCTGGTCTCTGGCTTGCGCGTCGCGCGCTGCGTGCCCGCCGCAAGCCGCCGCGGGATTGACTTGGGCGCAGGCGCCGGGAAAGCGGGGGCGATGGCCGACCCCGACACGCTCGACCGCCTGCAGGCGGTAATCCGCTCCCGCTTCGGCGGCGATCCCGCCACCTCCTATGTCGCCAAGCTCCACGGCCGCGGCCGCGCCAAGATCGCGCAGAAGCTGGGCGAGGAAGCGGTCGAGACGGTGATCGCCGCGGTCGCCGACGACCGCGCGGAGCTGGTTTCCGAATCCGCCGACCTGCTGTTCCACCTGCTGGTGCTGCTCGCCGACGCCGGCGTGTCGCTCGACGAGGTTCGCGCCGAGCTCGACCGGCGCGAGGGGCTGTCGGGGATCGCCGAAAAGGCCGCACGCCCCCGCTGATTTGAGGACTCGTCCATGCCGATCGACGCCACGCTTCCCTACGACGACAGCAATCTCTTCGCGCGGATCCTGCGCGGCGAGATCCCGGCCAAGCGCGTCTACGAGGACGAGTTCGCCCTCGCCTTTCACGACATCGCGCCCCAGGCCGCGACCCACATCCTGGTGATCCCCAAGGGCTCCTACGTGTCGTGGGACGATTTCAGCGCCCACGCGCCGGAGGCGGAGATCGCCGGCTTCGTCCGCGCCGTCGGCCATGTCGCGCGCGACCAGGGGCTGGTAGCGCCGGGCTATCGCCTGCTCGCCAACATCGGCGCCGATGCGGGCCAGGAGGTGCCGCACCTCCACGTTCATCTGTTCGGCGGGCATGCGCTCGGGCCGATGCTGGCACGCTGAGCCAGGTCCCGGGTTGCGGCACGACGGGAGGCGCGGTGCGCGATAGGGGATTGCGCGCCTCCGATTTGCCTTTACGCTTTCTCTTTTTACCGCATCCGCGGCGAAATCGACCGGTTCAGGGGAAAACCGCATGATCTTCGGGCGCGTCAAGCCACTCGACGCCATTCTAGCGACTGCCGAAAAGAAGTCGCTCCACCGCTCGCTGGGCGCGCTGCAGCTGACGCTGCTGGGCGTCGGCGCGATCATCGGCACGGGTATCTTCGTGCTGACCGCAGAGGCCGCACAGAAGGCGGGCCCCGGCATGATGATCTCGTTCGTCATCGCCGGCGCCGTCTGCGCCGTCGCGGCGCTGTGCTATTCCGAGCTTGCCTCGATGGTGCCGGTCTCCGGCTCCGCCTACACCTACACCTATGCGGTCATGGGCGAGCTGCTCGCCTGGATGGTCGGCTGGGCGCTGATCCTCGAATATGCGGTGGCGGCCTCGGCCGTGTCGGTCGGCTGGTCCGGCTATTTCGTCGGCCAGCTGGGGGGCTGGTTCGGCGTCACCCTGCCGCAATGGATGATCGCCGGCCCCTACGCGGGCGGGATCATCAACCTGCCCGCGGTGGTGATCGCGCTGCTGATCACCGCGCTGCTGATCGTCGGCACGAGCGAGAGCGCCAAGGTCAACGCGGTGCTGGTCGCGATCAAGGTGACGGCGCTCACCGCCTTCATCATCCTGTCGGTCCCCGTCATGCAGATGGAGAATTTCGACAACTTCCTGCCGCAGGGCTGGGGCGACGGATCGGGCGCCGGCGTGATCGGCGCCGCCGCGTCGATCTTCTTCGCCTATGTGGGTTTCGACGCAGTCTCGACCGCGGCGGAAGAGACCAAGAACCCGCAGCGCAACGTACCGATCGGCTTGATCGGCAGCCTCGCGATCTGCACCATCTTCTACATGCTCGTCGCCGCCGGCGCGATCGGGTCGCCGCTGGGCGCGCAGCCGGTCACCACCGCCGACGGAGTCTGGCTGGCGCCGGGCTCGACCGAGCTCGCCGCCCGCTGCGCCGCGATCAGCACCGCCGCCGCCGAGCCGCTGTCCTGCTCGAAGGAAGCGCTGGCCCATGTGCTGCGCGAGATCGGCTACCTCAACGTCGGCAACCTGATCGGCCTCGCCGCCTTCCTGGCGCTGCCCTCGGTCATCCTGGTGATGATCTATGGCCAGACGCGCATGTTCTTCGTGATGGCGCGCGACGGGCTGCTGCCGGAGAAGCTGTCGTCGATCCATCCCAAGTGGAAGACGCCGCACATCATCACCGGCATCACCGGCCTGGGCGTGACCTTCGCGGCCGCCTTCCTGCCGGTCGGCAAGCTCGCCGACATCGCCAACGCCGGCACGCTGTTCGCCTTCTTCATGGTGGCGATCGCGGTGATGCGGCTGCGCAAGACCGAGCCGACCCGCCTCCGTCCGTTCCGCGCACCGCTGCTCTACGTGGTCGCGCCGCTGACGATGATCGGCACGGTCGTGCTCTACTGGTTCCTGCCGCCCGACGCGAAGCTGGTGCTGCCGGTGTGGGGCGCGGTCGGCCTGGTGATCTATTTCGCCTACGGCTTCCGCAAGAGCCACCTGGGCCGCGGCCTCATCGAGGTGCCAGAGCCCACCGCCTACGACGACGTCGACCCGCCGGTGCCCGGCACGCACTGAGGCCAGACAGAAAGGGCCGGAGGATCGCTCCTCCGGCCCTTTTCTTTTGCGGGTTCGTCATCCCTACGAAGCGTCCGTCATCCTGACGGAAGTCAGGATCCATTGCCGCTACGCCGGAAGCCTCGAACGGAGCGCGAATGGATGCTGACGTTCGTCAGCATGACGAGTAGCGTTTCGAGGGCGCCCTACGGACGCCCCCACCCTCACCCCAGCTTGTCGGCGATCAGCTTCTTCAGATCGACGTTCGGACGCGCGCCATAGTGGGAGATGATCTCCGCCGCGCAGATCGCGCCCATGCGCAGCGAGTCCGCGACGCTGCGGCCCTGTGCCTGGCCGTGGAGGAAGCCGGCGGCGAACAGGTCGCCCGCGCCGGTCGTGTCGACCACCGCCGCGACCGGCTCGGCCGGCACCGCCACGCGCTCGCCGTCGACCACCGCGATCGCACCATTCTCGCTGCGGGTCACGACCAGCGTCGGCACCTGCGGCGCGACCTTGGCGACCGCCGCGTCGAAATCCTCGACCTCGGCGAGCGCGAGCAGTTCGTTCTCGTTGGCGAACAGGATGTCGATCATCCCGTCGGCCAGCAGCGTGCGGAAGTCGCCGCCGTGGCGCGAGATGCAGAACACGTCCGACAGGGTGAAGGCGACCTTGCGCCCCGCCCCACGCGCGACCTCGATCGCGGCGCGCATCGCCTGGCGCGGCTCCTCCGGGTCCCACAGATAGCCCTCGAGATAGAGGATCGCGGCGTCGGCGATCAGCTGCCGGTCGAGCGCGGCCTCGGGCAGGAACTGCGAGGCGCCCAGGAAGGTGTTCATCGTGCGCTGGCCGTCCGGCGTCACGAAGATCAGGCAGCGTGCGGTGGTGGGATCGCCCGCCCGCGCCGCGGTGTCGAAGCGGATGCCGACCGCGCGGACGTCGTGCGCGAACACGGTGCCCAGCTGATCGTCGGCGACCTGGCCGATGAAGCCGCATTTCCCGCCAAGCGCGGCGATGCCGGCGACGGTGTTCGCCGCCGAACCGCCCGAAACCTCGCGACCCGGGCCCATCTTCGCATAGAGCGCGTCGGCATCGGCGGGCGAGAAGACGAGCTGCATCGACCCCTTGGTCATGCCCTCTGCCTCCAGGAACGCGTCGTCGGCCTGGGCGAGAATATCGACGATGGCGTTGCCGATCGCGACGACGTCGTAGGTGGGGTCGGTCAAGTGAGTCTCCCGTGCGAAAACCGCAAAACGCCGTTGCGGTAGAGAGCCCCGTGCCCCCGTGCAACCGCGTTGACGCGGCGCCGCGCTGCCCCCATGCCGGGGCGTCCATGATCCGCGCCTTCCTCCTCTCGCTCGGCCAGCTCGGCGACCGCCGCATCCTCGGCGTGCTCGCCAAGTCGCTGGCGGTGACGCTGCTGCTGTTCGTCGCGCTGGCGGCGGCGCTCGCGCTCGGGGCGCGCGCGCTGGTGCGCGACGGCTTCCACTGGGGCGGCGGCGTCGGCGATCTCGCGGCGGCGGCGGCGGTGATCGCCACCGTCGGGCTGGGCTGGCTGCTGTTCCGGGCCGTCGCGATCGCGGTCACCGGCATCTTCGCCGACGAGGTCGTCGCCGCGGTCGAGGCGCGCCACTATCCCGCCGCGCTCGCCGGCGCCCGGCCGGTGCCGTTCGCGCGCGGGGTGGCGATGGGGATCGGATCGGCCGGCCGCGTCGTCGCGGTGAACCTGATGCTCGCGCCGGTCTATCTGCTGCTGCTCGCGACCGGCGTCGGCACTGCGATCGCCTTCTTCCTGGTCAACGGCTGGCTGCTCGGCCGCGATCTGGGAGACATGGTCGCGGCGCGCCACCTGCCGGCCGACGCGATGCGCGACTGGCGCCGCACCACCGGCGGCGGGCGGATGCTGCTCGGGCTCGCCGGCACCGCGCTGCTGCTGGTGCCGCTGGTCAATCTGATCGCCCCCGTGCTCGGCGCGGCGATGGCGACTCACTGGTTTCACGAAAGGCGGGGCGGATGAGACTCTGGGCAGGATTGTTGGTGGCGGGCGCGGCGCTCGGCGGCTGCACGGCGGTGCCCAACCCCGGCGCCGGGCGCGTGCCGCCGCCGCCGGTCACCGCGAGCTACAGCGCGGTCGGGCTGGAGCGCATCCTCGGCCAGCCGGCGAACGCCCTCACCCACCTGTTCGGCAAGCCCGACGCCGACCTCACCGAAGGCGCCGGTCGCAAGATGCAGTTCGGCTCCGACATCTGCGTGCTCGACGCCTATCTCTACGCGCCCAAGGGCGGCGGCACGCCGGTGGTGACCTATGTCGATTCGCGCCAGCGCAACGGTGCCCCGATCGACCGCGCCAGCTGCGTCGCCGCGCTCGTCCGTCGCGAGGGCGGGCGATAGCCGCCCTTATCGTACCCCGGCGGAGGCCGGGGCCCAGTTGCGATGCCGTTCGAGTTTTTCGGCGACCTTCCCAACTGGGCCCCGGCCTCCGCCGGGGCACGTATTCCTCAAGCTACCTCCCACTCCGCCCGCACGTCCGCGTCGCACTCTGCCGCCAGCCGTGCGTCCCGCTCCTGCGCGAACCGCTCGCGATCGAGCCGCCCCAGCGCCCAGGCCGCGGCGCCGCGCACCGCCGGCGCGGGATCGTCGAGCAGCCGCGCGACCGGCACCGCCAGCGCCGCATCGCCGCTGTTGCCCGCCGCGATCAGCGCGTTGCGGACCATCCGGTCGCGGCCGATGCGCTTGATCGGCGACCCGGCGAACACCTGGCGGAAGCTCGGATCGTCGAGCGCGATCAGCTCCGCCAACCGCGGCGCCGCCAGCTCCGCGCGCGGCACGAACGCCTTGTTGGCCGCCGCGCTCGCGGCGAACTTGTTCCACGGGCACACCGCCAGGCAGTCGTCACAGCCGTAGATGCGGTTGCCGATTCCCTCCCGCAGCGCCGCGGGGATCGGCCCGGCGTGCTCGATGGTGAGGTAGCTCACGCAGCGCCGCGCATCGAGCTGGTAGGGCGCCGGGAACGCGTCGGTCGGGCACGCCTGCTGGCACGCGTCGCACGACCCGCAGCCGCCCGTCGGGCCGCCGTCGGGCGCCAGCTCGAGCGTGGTGTAGATCGCCCCCAGGAACAGCCAGCTGCCGTGCGCGCGGCTGACCAGATTGGTGTGCTTGCCCTGCCAGCCAAGCCCCGCCGCTTCCGACAGCGGCTTTTCCATCACCGGCGCGGTGTCGACGAACACTTTGAGGTCGCAGCCCGCCTCCTGCGCCAGCCAGCGGCCGAGCGCCTTCAGCGCCTTCTTGACCACGTCGTGATAGTCGGCACCCTGCGCATAGACGGAGATCCGCCCGCGGTCGCCGACCTCGGCCAGCGCCAGCGGATCGGCGGCGGGCGCATAGCTCATCCCCAGCGCGATCACCGAGCGCACCTCCGGCCACAGCCCGGCCGGCGAGCCGCGGTGATGCGCGCGCTCCTCCATCCAGATCATCGTGCCGTGGCGCCCGTCGTCGAGCCATTCGCGCAGCCGTGCCGCCGTCCGCGGCGCCGCATCGGCACGCGCGAACCCGCAGGCGACGAAGCCGAGCTCGGCCGCCTTCTGCTTGATGCGGCTTTCCAAGGACTTGTGCTGGTCCACGGCGCCCCGCTACCACGATGGCGAAGAACACAGCACCCCTTGCGTGAACCGGCGGGGGCGACAGGGGGTTGGATGGACACGATCGTTGGTGCCGACCGCTTCGCGCTGACCGCGAGCGGGCTGGTCAAGCGCTTCGGCGGGCGGCGCGTGGTCGACGGCGTCGACCTGCAGGTGCCGACCGGCGCGGTCTATGGCGTGCTCGGTCCCAACGGCGCGGGCAAGACCACGACGCTGCGCATGCTGCTGGGGATCATCGAGCCCGATGCCGGCGAGCGGTCGCTGCTCGGCTGCACCGCGCCGCGTGACGCCTCCGACCGCGTCGGCTACCTGCCCGAGGAACGCGGCCTCTATCCGAACATGAAGGCGCGCGAGGCGATCGCCTTCCTCGGCGCGCTGCGCGGGCTCGACTGGGCGACCGGCCGCAAGCGCGCCGCGGTGATGATGGAGCGCGCAGGGCTGGGCGATTCGGTCGACAGCAAGATCCGCAAGCTGTCGAAGGGCATGGCGCAGTTCGTGCAGCTGCTCGGATCGGTGGTGCACGAGCCCGAGTTCCTCGTGCTCGACGAGCCCTTCTCCGGGCTCGATCCCGTCAACCAGGAACGGCTGGAGGGGCTGGTGATCGCCGAGCGCGACCGCGGCGCCACCATCCTCTTTTCCACCCACGTCATGGCCCATGCCGAGCGGCTGTGCGACCGGCTGGCGATCATCGCCGGGGGCAAGCGGCGGTTCGAGGGGACGGTGGCGGAGGCGCGCGGCACGCTGCCGATGCGCGCCCACTATGTCCCCCACCACCCCGCCGACGCCATCGCCGCGCTGCTGCCGGAGGGGGCGCAGCGCGACCGCGACGGCGGCGGCTGGACCTTCCCCGTCCCGCCCGAGGGGGTCGAAGAGACGCTCGGCCGCCTGATCGCCGCCGGCCACGGCATCGCCGGGCTGTCGATCGAGCGCCCCGGGCTGCACGACGCGTTCGTGCGCATCGTCGGCAACGCCGCAGCCGAAGGAACGCCCGCATGAGCAATTTCCGCCGCATGCTGCGCCAGACGCTGACGATCGCGCGGCGCGACTTCATCGCGACGGTGCTGACGCCGACCTTCCTGATCTTCCTGCTCGCGCCGATGCTGTTCGCCAGTTTCGGTGCGCTCGGCAGCCTGGGCGCCCGCGCCGTCGGCGAAGGCGGCGGGGCGCGCGAGCGGCTCTACGCCATCGCCGAGCCGGCCGCGGCCGCACGCTTCCGCGCCGCCGACGACTCCGCGCGCGACTTCCTCTCCCCCCAGGCCATGCCCCCCGCGCTGGAGGTGGTGCAGCCCGAGGGCGACCCCGCCGCGCAGGCCCGCCGCCTGCTCGCGCAGCAGGAGCGCGACGTGCCCGCGGTGCTCTACGGCTCGCCGGAGCGCCCCTCGATCCTCCACGCCAGCAGCGTCTCGCGCAGCTCGAATTATCTGGCGATGCTTGCCGAGCAGGTCGCGCGCGACGGGCGCGCCGGCATCACCGCGCCGCTCAGCCAGCCGCGCTTCGAGCAGGTGACGCGCGCCAGCGGCACCATCGGCGGCAAGAACGCCGCCGCCGGCTTCGCGGTGATCGCGCTGTTCGCGGTGACGCTGATCCTCGCCAGCCAGGCGGTCGGGACGATGGCGGAGGAACGCTCGAACAAGGTGATCGAGGTGCTCGCCGCCGCGGTGCCGCTGGAGGCGGTGTTCCTGGGCAAGCTGATCGGCATGTTCGGCGTGGCGATCCTGTTCGTGCTGTTCTGGGGCACGGTGATCGGCAACGTCGGCGCGGTGCTGCCGGGCGGGGCCGGTCCCCTCTCCGGGATCGCGCCGGCGGTGGGCCTGCCGGCCTTCGCGCTGCTGTTCGCGGTGTATTTCGCCGCGGCCTTCCTGCTGCTGGGCGCGGTGTTCCTCGGCATCGGCGCCCAGGCGTCGACCCCGCGCGAGATCCAGATGCTGTCGCTGCCGCTCACCCTGTTCCAGATGGGCATGTTCGCGCTGTCGCTCACCGCGGCGGGCAAGCCCGGCAGCTGGATCGCCACCTTCGCCCAGGTGTTTCCGTTCAGCTCGCCCTTCGCGATGGCGGCGCGTGCCGCCAACCGGCCGGAGCTTTGGCCGCACCTGCTCGCGATCGGCTGGCAGGCGCTGTGGGTGGCGCTGACGATCACGATCGGCGCGCGGCTGTTCCGCCGCGGCGTGCTCCAGTCGGCCGGTCCCAAGTTCCGCTGGGCGTCGCTGGTCGGCCGCTGACCCTATCCCGGCTCAAAGGGAGAACGTCATCCTGACGAAAGTCAGGATGTGGATTCACATTCGAAGTGCAACAGTTGGAATGCCTCGGCGGGGGTACGGAAGCCGAGGCACTTTCTGGGGGTGTTGTTGTAGGCGCGCGCGACCCGTTC
>NZ_JBIUCZ010000061.1:0-7980 GCF_047975845.1 Sphingomonas mangrovi
CAACAGGTCCGCAAAGGACGCCGGCCTCGTCTGCTTGCGCATCTCATCTCTCCGATACCCAGCGAAGAGAATCACATCCCCAGCTTTATGCAAAGGTCCCGCGGAAGCTGGGATCTCCCGCGGCTCCTGTCCCGCCCTTTCACCGGGAGGCCCCAGCCTTCGCTGGGGTGACGGGAGCGGCGGGGTAAGGTCGGCACCCGCTATCCGTTCAGCCGCGCATGCAGGAACGCCGTGGTCCGCTCCCACGCGAGCTGCGCCGCCGCCGCATCGTATCGCGCGGCCGAGGTGTCGTTGTTGAACGCATGGTCGACCCCGGGATAGACGTGCGCCTCGACGGTCTTGCCCGCCGCCTCCAGCGCCTTGGTCCAGCGCTCGCCGGTCGCGTTCACCCGCGCGTCCTTGCCGGCATAGTGGAGCAGCAGCGGCGCCTGTACCTTGGCGGCTTCCGATGGATCGGGCGCGGGACCGTAGTAGGCGACGCCGGCGGCAAGGGCGGGGCCGGCGGCGATCGCCAGCCGGTTGACGAAGCCGCCGCCCCAGCAGAAGCCGACCGCGCCTACCTTGCTCGAGCCGCCCCGCTGGCTTGCCGCGCGCGCGAGATAGCCCTGGGCCTGGCGCAGCGCCAAATCCATGTCGATCGTCCCGATCAGGTCGCGGGCGCGATCCTCGTCGGCGGGCGTGCCGCCCTGCGGCGCCAGCAGGTCGGGCGCGATCGCGCGGAAGCCGGCGAGCGCCACCCGCCGCGCGACGTCGCGGATATGGTCGTTGAGCCCGCGATTCTCGTGGATCACCAGCACGGTGCCTATCTGCGCGGGGCCGGAGTCCCGTGGCGCTGCGAAATAGGCGCTGCTGGGCTTGCCGGCCTCGGTGCCCTCCGCCGTCTCGGTGCGCAGCCGCGGATCGTCGGGCTGGACCTGCTGCGCGGCGGCGGGCGAAGCGGCGATCGCGGCGACCAGCGCCTCGGCCGCGACGGCCGATCCGGTCAGCGCGACCATCTCCCGCATAAAGGCGCGCCGGTCGCGATGGTCGTGGGTGAAGGCGTCGTAGAGCGCGATCGCGCGGTCGCGGATGTCGGTCATGCCAGCTCTCCCCGAGTCGGTCGGGCGAGGCTAGCGGGGTTTGCGGCAAGGATGAAGCCGGTGCGGGAGCGGTGCGGCGCCCCGCCTCCACAATCGTCATCCCAGCGCAGGCTGGGATCTCCCGCGGCTCCTGTCCCGCGCCCTCACTGGGAGACCCCAGCCTTCGTTGGGGTGACGCGAGTGGGAAGGCGGACCCGCTTACCGCTTGAACGGGTCGAAGAACGCCGGCTTGGCCTCAACCGTCTCGCCGCGGGCGAGGGCTTCGGCGTCGCGGGCGGCCTGTTCGCGTTCCTGGCGCAGCTGCTCGAGCAGCGCCTCGCGGTCGCCTTCCAGGCGGGTGTCGGTCGGCGCTTCCATGCCGGCGGCCTTTGCGGCCTTGGCAACCAGCGCGTCGAGTTCGCGCTGCGAGCACAGGCCGAGCGTCACCGGGTCCTTCGGCACAATGTTGCCGATGTTCCAGTGGCTGCGGTCGCGGATCGCGGCGATGGTCGTGCGGGTGGTGCCGATCAGCTTGCCGATCGCGCCGTCCGAAATCTCCGGGTGGTTGCGGATAATCCAAGCGATGCCGTCGGGCTTGTCCTGGCGCTTCGACACCGGCGTGTAGCGCGGGCCTTTGGTGCGGCGGACCTGCTCGGGACCCTTCTGGATCTGGAGGCGATAGGCGGTGTCGGCCTGACCCTTCTCGATCTCGTCCTGGGTCAGCTCGTGCGCGCGGACGGGATCGCGGCCGGTGAGCTTGGTCGCGGCGGTGTCGTCGGCGATCGCCTGCACCTCCAGGATGTGGAGCCCGCAGAACTCGGCGATCTGCTCGAACGACAGCGAGGTGTTGTCGACCAGCCAGGAAGCGGTCGCATGCGGCATCAACGGCTGGGCCACGGCAGTTCTCCAGAAACAACAAGGGCCACCCCTCGCGGGGTGGCCGTATCTCCGCAGAGGTAGTGCACGATCGCGGTCGAGGCAAGCCGGGCGGTGCCGGCGTATCCCTTGGCGCCGCGGTTCCGCTCAGGCCGCGCTGCGCCGCCCCTCCGCCCCGGCCCAACCGGCGAAGGCATCGACCTCCAGCGGACGGCTGAAGTGGAAGCCCTGCGCCTCGTCGCAGCCCATCACCCGCAGCAGCGCCGCCACCCCCGCGGTCTCGACCCCTTCGGCGACGACGCGGCAGCTGAAGGCGTGCGCCATCACGATCATCGACTGGACCAGCGCCTGCTGGCGATCGCCCGTCTCCATGTCGCGGATGAAGCTCTGGTCGATCTTGATGACCTGCACCGGCAGCTGCTGGAGATAGGCGAGGCTGCTGTAGCCGGTGCCGAAGTCGTCGATCGCAAGCGCGATCTCCGCCGCCTCCAGCGCGTGCAGCTGGTCGATCGCGCGCCCGGCGTGCTTGACCGCGACGCTCTCGGTGACCTCCAGCTCGATCATCGCCGGGGCGATGTCGTGCCGGCGCAGCGCGTCCGCCACGCGCTCGGCGAAGTCGCTCTCCTCCAGATTGTGCGCCGAGACGTTGATCGACAGCGGCACCGCCGTGCCGGCGCGCTGCCACGCGGCGAGCCGCGACAGCGCGGCCTCCAACACCCAGTCGGTCAAGCCGCGGGCGAGCGTCGACTGCTCGACGATCGGCACGAACTCGCCGGGCGAGATCTCGCCCAGCTCGGGGTGCTGCCAGCGCAGCAGCACTTCCGCGGCGATGCAGCGCCCGCTGGCGAGATCGATGCGCGGCTGGACGACGATGCGCAGCTGGCCGTCGGCGGCACCGAGCGCCGCGCCGAAATCCTGGAGCAGCCGGAAGCGGCGCTGGTGCGCATCGTCGTTGCGGCAGGAGTGGACGCTGACGCCCCGCTCCTGCAGGCGCGCGTCCTGAACCGCGCCGTGGAGCGTGCGCAGCACGTCGAGTGGCGGGGTCTCACCGGGAACGAACGGCGCGACGCCGACCGCCGCCGTGGTGACGAAGCGCGCGGTGTCGGTGGCGCGGGCGTGGGCGAGCTGCTCGGCGAGCAGGGCGACCGAATCGTCGAGGGTGAAGTCCGCCGGCAGCACGAAGGCGAACTGGGTGGGCGCGACATGATAGGGTATGCTGCGCTTCAGCAGCCCGCGCAGCGCGCGCGCCGCCTCGCGCACCAGATCGTCCAGGTGCCCGGAACCCAGCACGCGGACGAGGTCGTCGATCTGGTCGGTGCGCGCCAGGTCGAGCATCACCGCCAGCCGCTCCCGCCCCGGCGTGTCGCGGCCAAGGTCGGCGAGATCGTCGAGGAACTGGTTGCGGTTGGGCATTTCGCTGACCGGATCGACCCGCCCGAACGCATGCTGGAGCTCGATCTGCGCCATCACCATCGCCGCCAGATCGTGGAGTGCCGCCAACTCCGCGGCGGTGGCACTGCGCGGCTCGACCCCGATCACGCACAGCGCGCCCAGGCCGTGCCCCTCGCGGGTGACCAGCGGGGCGCCGGCGTAGAAGCGCGCGCCGGTGCCCGCGAGCGGACTGTCGGCATAATAGGCATCGGCGAGCAGATCCTCGACCACCACCGGCGCGCGCCCTTCGGCAACGACAGCACAGGGCGCGCGGTCGCGCGGGATCGACTGGTGCGCCACGCCGACCCGCGACTTGAACCACTGACGATCCTCGTCGGTGAGCGACACCGCTGCGATCGGCAGCGCGAAGATCTGCGCAGCCATACGCGTGATGCGGTCGAAGCTCTCGCTCGCCGGCGTGTCGAGCAGGTTCAGCTGCCGGAGGGCGTCGAGGCGCGCCGATTCGCTGGTGTCTCCCATACCGCCACTCACCACGGCGGGGTTAAGGATCGATAAGCGAACCGGCGCCGCCGGCGTTGTGTCGGGGAAACCCAGCTATCCCGCAGCCGTCTCTTGCGGCGCGACCGACTTGGACGGCCGCGGCTTGACCGCCGTCGCCGTGCCCGAAAGCCCCGGGATCGACGGCCGGGTCGTGCCGCCATCGGCCTTGCTCCCGCCGGACGTGCCGCCGTCGAGCGACGCGCCCGCCTCCGCGGCACCGCGCACCAGCCCGTCGAGCGAGCCGCCGTCGAAGCCCAGTTCCTTCATCAGCCCGTCGATCATCGGCGCCTGCGCGCGATAGCGCAGCGCCGCCTGCACCGCCGAATTGGCTAGGTTGCGATCGCCGCCGCCGTCCGCGGCCACGCCTGCGCCGGAAGCAGCCCCGGTGCCGGTCAGCCCGTCGACCTGGACGATCTTGATGCTGTCGATCGCCTCCAGCGGCTTGGACGCCTCGCGGATCACCTCCGGCAGCACCTTCAGGAGGGCAAGCTTGGTCTGGAGCGACACCTGGTCGGACGACAGCAGGTTCGCCGCCTCGTTCACCGCGCGCTGGCCCGCGGCCTCGACCTCGAAACGGACGCGGTCGGCCTCGGCGCGCAGCTTGGCGGCCTCCGCCTCGCCCTCGGCGGCGAGGCGCGCGGCCTCGGCGCGGTCGGATGCGGCCTGCTTCTCCGCCTCGGCCTCGACGCGGATGCGGATCGCGGCGCGCTCCGCCTCACGCGCGGCGTCGATCAGCTCGATGCGCTTGGTACGCTCGGCGATCTCGGTCTCGCGGCTGGTCGCCACCTGCTCCTCGGCCGCGACGGCATCGGCGCGCGCCTTGTCGGCTTCGGCCTTGGCCTGGCTTTCGTCGCGGCTCTTGTTCTGCACCGCGATCTGCTGCTCCTGGCGGGCGAGCTCGAGCGCCTGCTCCTGGGCGATCCGCGCTTCCTTGATCGCGCGATCGGCCTCGATCTGCTGCGCGTCGATCTGGCGCTTGGCATCGATCCGCGCGGCGTCGGCTTCGCGCTGGCGGGCGGCCTGCTCGCGGGCGATCTCGGCGGTCTGCTCGGCGCGGCGCACCTCCAGCTCGCGCTCCTGCTCCAGCCGCGCGAACTCGGTGTCGCGGCCCAGCAGGAACGACTGGCGCGCGGCCTCCAGATTCTTGGTCTCGATCTGGACGCGGGTGTCCTGCTCGATGTCGTTGCGCGCCTTCTTGCGCAGCTCGATCTGCTCGGTGAGCTTGGTCAGACCCTCGGCATCGAACGCGTTGTTGGCGTTGAAGTGCTCGATCGAGGTCTGGTCGAGGCCGGTCAGCGACACGCTCTCCAGCTCCAGCCCGTTCATCGCCAGGTCGGCCGACGACACCTGCTGCACCTTCTGCACGAAGTCGGAGCGCTGCTCGTGGAGCTGCGCCATGCTCATGCCGGCCGCGACCGAGCGCAGCGCGTCGACGAACTTGCCCTCGACCAGCTCCTTCAGCGCCTCCGGGTTCATGGTGCGCATGCCCAGCGTCTGTGCGGCGATCGCGATCGACTGCGCATCGGGGCGCACGCGCACGTAGAACTCGGCCTTCACGTCGATGCGCAGGCGATCGAGCGTGATCAGCGCGTCGGCGTTCTTGCGCTCCACCGCAAGCCGCACCGTGTTCATGTTGACGGGCATCGTCTCGTGGAACACCGGCAGCACCAGCGCACCGCCGTTGATGACGACCTTTTCGCCGCCCGCACCCGTGCGCACGAAGCCGATCTCCTTCGACGCGCGCCGATAGAGCTTGGCGAACAGCAGGCCGATCACCAGCAGCAGGACCAGCGCCGCCCCGGCCACGATGCCGACCGTGGTCAACATCCCGGACTGCTGCACCACCACGTCGGTATTCATCGTCAGGCTCCTAGCTGGGGCAACTTGTGGTCGCCGCGGGAAATGGCGCGAAAGCCGTCGCGCTCACGCCGGACGAGCAGCACCTGCTCGCCCTCTTCGAAACTCTGTCCGGGGTTGTCGGGCTCGACCATCACGTAGTGCGGCTGGCCGTAGCGGTCTTCGACCCGCGCGCGGGCAGGCATGCCGGGCGCGGCGCGACCGATCACGATCGACGCGAAGCGGCCGACGAGCTCGTCGAGCGGGATCGCGGTACTGTGGTCCTGCGGCAGCACCCGCGCCAGACCGCGTGCGGCGAGGCCGGTGAGCGGCAGCGCCACCACGCCCGCGACGGGTGCCGCGATCCAGCCGCTCACCAGCGCCCCCGTCCAGTCGAGCGCCGCCTGCTCGCCCAGCAGCCCGAGCGCGCCGAAGATGCCGAGGAACACCACCAGCAGCATCAGCAGCGGTACCCGCCCGACGCCGAGCCACGACAGCAAGTCGCCGCCCATGTCGGCATCGAAGTCGGCGTCGGCATCCAAGTCGACGCCGAAGCCGATCGCCTGCACCAGCCCGATCAACAGCATGAGAAGCAACGCCGCAGTGAAGGCGATATTCTGCGGTGCGCCAAGAAAGTCGAACAACGCCCCCTCCCCGATTCGACTCGAAGCTTAGGGACGCTTCTGTTCACACTCTAGCGGAATCGGATCGATGTCTTCCGCGACCTCGTCTCGCGGGTGCAGCAGCATTGCCGACGCCGCTTTTCCTTGTCCGGCGGCGGCTTTGGTGGTTGTAGGCGGGCGCGGCGCACCGCGCCGCCGACGAGGCACCAACAAAGAGGGCCGACCGTGCTTACTTCCCAGGACGTCCACGCAGCCGCTACCCGGATCGCCGGCAAGGTGATCCGCACCCCCGTGGTGCACAGCGATGCGATCAGCCGGATTACCGGCGCGGACGTCTGGCTGAAGCTGGACACGCTGCAGGTCACCGGTGCGTTCAAGGAACGCGGCGCCGCCAATCGCCTGGCGCTGCTGTCGGCGGACGAACGCGCCGCGGGCGTGGTCGCGATGTCGGCGGGCAACCATGCCCAGGCGGTCGCGCGCCACGCGTCGCTGCTGGGCATCCGCGCGGTGATCGTGATGCCGGCCTTCACCCCCTCGACCAAGGTCACGCGCACCGCGCGCTGGGGTGCGGAGGTGGTGCTGCACGGCGCAACGCTGGCCGAGGCCGCCGCGCACGCGCAGCATCTCGCGGCAAGCGAGGGGCTGGTGTTCGTCCACCCCTATGACGACGACGCGGTGATCGCCGGCCAGGGCACGCTCGCGCTCGAACTGATCGAGGATGCGCCCGAGCTCGACACGCTGGCGATCCCGGTCGGCGGCGGCGGGCTGATCGCGGGCTCCGCGCTGGCGGCGCAGGGTGCAGGGCGGCCGATCGACACCTATGGGGTCGAGGTGGAAAGCTATTCGGCGATGGCGCAGGAACTGGCGGGCAGCCCGGTCAGCGTCGGCGGCGCCACCGTCGCCGAGGGGATCGCGGTGCGCGACGTCGGCCGCAAGCCGCTGGAGATCGCGCGCCGGCTGGTGAAGCAGGTGCTCACCGTCCCCGAGCGGGCGATCGAAACCGCGATCGCGCTGCTGGCCGAGGAAGCGAAGATCGTCGCCGAGGGTGCGGGCGCCACCGGCGTCGCGGCGCTGCTCACCTATCCCGAGCTGTTCCGGGGCAAGAAGGTCGGCGTGCCGGTGTGCGGCGCGAACATCGACAACCGCGCACTCGCCAACGTGCTGCAGCGGGTGATGGTGCGCGACGGGCGGCTGATGCGGCTGATCCTCGACATCCCCGACCGGCCCGGCGTGCTGGGCGAGATCTCGACCCGGATCGGCGAGGCCGGCGCCAACATCATCGAAGTGTCGCACCACCGCCTCTTCACCTCCCCCAGCGTCCAGGCGGCGCGGCTGGAAGTGATGTTCGAGGCGCGCGACGCGACCCACAGCGATGCGGTGGTGGCCGCGCTGCAGCAGCATTATGCGGTGACGCGGCTGTAAGGGGCGGGGAGCGGCGGTCCTGCTCCCTCCGACCCGCCCCCTATTCGTCATCCTGACGAAAGTCAGGATCCATTGCCGCTACAGCTGGAGTCGCAAGCGGAGCGCGAATGGATGCCCCGAGTTCACAAAAGAAGTGCAACACCAGGTTGAGGTGTTGCGATGGGAACCAGGTACCGACAGCTCTCGTATGCGGAACGGTGTGCGATTGCCCGGCTTCGCGAAGCCGGGCAATC
>NZ_JBIUCZ010000062.1:0-6260 GCF_047975845.1 Sphingomonas mangrovi
GGACGCCGGCCTCGTCTGCTTGCGCATCTCATCTCTCCGATACCCAGCGAAGAGAATCACATCCCCAGCTTTATGCAAAGGTCCCGCGAAAGCTGGGATCTCGGGCGAGGGCGCGGGGCGGGAGTCGCAGGAGACCTCAGCCTTCGCTGGCGTGACGGCGTGGGGGCTGGCGCTAGGCGATGGTCCCGGTGCGGGGTTCGCGGACGGCCGTGCGACGGTCGCGGCACCGCCCGCTACCAGTCGCCGGCGCTCGCCATCCACAGGCTGACCGCCGCCGCCGCCGCCGTCTCGGCGCGCAGGATGCGCGGGCCCAGCGTCAGTCCGTGCGCCTGGGGCAGCGCGCGGATCGCGTCGCGTTCCTCGGCGTCGAAGCCGCCCTCCGGCCCGATCAGGATCGCGCCGGGTCCGCGGCGGGCCGCCATCGTCGCCGCGGCAGGCGCGCCGCCGGTCTCGTCGGCGAAGAACAGCGCGCGCTCGGCCGGCCAGGTGCGCAGCAGCGCGGCCAGCTTCACCGGCTCGGCAAGCTCGGGCAGCGCGGTGCGGTCGCACTGTTCCGCCGCCTCGATCGCATGCGCGCGCAGCCGGTCGAGGTTGAGGCGGTCCACCACAGTACGCCGCGTCAGCACCGGCACGATCCGCGCCACCCCAAGCTCGCACGCCTTTTCCACCGTCCAGTCGACCCGCCCCTTCTTGAGCGGCGCGGCGCACAGCCACAGGTCGGGCACCGGCTCGCGCGGGCGCAGATGGGTTTCGACGGACAGCGTCAGGTCGCGCTTGCCCGCGTGCGCGACCGTCGCCAGCCATTCGCCGGTGCGGTCGTCGAAGAGCTTGACCGGGTCGCCCGGCTTCGCGCGCAGCACCGACAGCAGGTAATGCGCCTGCGGGCCGTCGAGGCGGATCTGCGCGTCGGCGGCGATCGGATCGTCGAGGAACAGGCGGGGGGTGGACTGCGGCGGCCAGGCGGGGGTTGCGGGCATGGCCGCGGTGTTAGGCGAGCCAGGCGGCTTCGTCACGCCGCCTCGGCGATCACCACGCGGTTTCGCCCGCTGCCCTTCGCCCGATACATCGCCGCGTCGGCCTGCTCGATCGCGGTGTCCAGCGTGTCGCCGTCGCTCACGCAATAGGCGCCGACGCTCAGCGTCACCGTCACGGTGTTGCCGTCGCCCAGCATGATCGGGGTGGCGCACACCCGCTCGACGATGCGTGCGGCGACGCCGGGCAGCCGCTCGGCCTCGAAGCCGCGCAGCATCACGATGAACTCGTCGCCGCCCCAGCGGCCGCACAGGTCGGAGGGGCGCAGCGCGGTCTGGATGCGCCGGGCGATCTCGGCGACCACCATGTCGCCGGCGGCATGGCCGTGGCGGTCGTTGATCTGCTTGAACCGGTCGACGTCGATCAGCAGCAGCGCGACCGGTGCCGCGCGGCGATCGCGCTGCACCGCCTCGAACCCGAAGACGAAGCCGCGGCGGTTGGCCACCCCGGTCGCCGCGTCGCGATAGGCGAGCTGCTCCAGCTCCAGCGTGCGCTCGCGTACCCGCGCCTCCAGCGACCGGGTATGCTCCGCCACCGCACGCGCCATCGCCGCGAACCGGCGCGACAGCCGGCCGATCTCATCGTTGCGGTGCAAGTCGAGCGACTCTGCCGGCGCGAAATGGCCCTGTTCGGCCTCGACGACGCTCATCTCCAGCTGCCTGAGCGGATCGAGCACCACGCGCTTGAACAGCAGCGCCACCAGCGCGGTGCCGAGCAGCAGCATCAGCAGGATCAGCAGCGCGATCGGCCCGAACAGTCCGCGGTCGACCATCGCGTCGGTGTCCATCACCGTGACGTTGAACCAGTCGAGCCCGTCGAGATAGCCGACGCCCACCAGCATCCGCTGCCCGCGCATCGTCAGGAAGCTGGAGCGTGCCGCGTCCTGCCCGGCCGCGACATCCGCCATCATCGCGGCGAGCTGCGCGCGATCCTCTTCCCAGCTGACCATCTCGAAGACGGTCGGCGGCCGGCTCCGCTCGGGATCGGAATAGCGGCCGACCATCCGCGGGTCGCGATGCGCCTGCACGACGCCGCGCCGGTCGACGAAGAAGGTCGAGACGCCCGGCTGGGTCTCCGCCAGCGCCTCGCGCACCACCGACGACAGGTCCACCGCGGTGCCGGTCACGCCGATCGCCTTGCCCCGATAGCGCACGACGCAGTTGACGAAGACGCGGGTGCGCTTGGCGAGCCCGTCGGCGTCGACGTTGAGGTGGCAGGCGTCCTTGCTCGCCAGCGTTTCGAAGAACCAGCGGTCGCGGGTCTTGCCGCGCTGGATCTCCAGGCGCGGCCGCTCGGCGGTGAATCGGGTCCCGCTTTCCTCGTAATAATAGTTCCGGGTATCCGGGAAGCCGACGAAGAAGGTCCCGCCTGTCGACAGCGCCGCCCGGCGGCGCAGTTCGGTGACGGCCGTGTGCCGCTTGGTCGCGTTCCGCTCGTCGAGCAGCCAGCGGATGACCGATTCGGACTGGGCGTTGGATTGCGCCAGCGCCACGTCGCGCTGGAGCGTGCCGAGCCCGCGCGCGCGATCGTAGAGCACCTGCCGCTCGGCGAAGCCGCTGCCCAGCCGCACCAGCGTCAGGTCGACGACGCGATTGAACGCGACCAGCCCGACCGCGCCGAGCAGGCCGATCAGCAGCAAGCCGACCAGCAGCACCCGTGCGGTCAGACTGGCGGCAACCGCGCGCCAGAACCCCTGGAAGGGGAGCAGCTTGTTCGACCTGATCGTGCGTCTCCTGGAACCGGCGTTTTGCTCAGGCCGCCGTCCAGCGCCTCACGCACGTGCAATATAGAGGGGGGAATGAAGATCGAGATAACGCAGGGGGTTGATTCCGGTTTCCTTTCCTGCTCGCCGCAGCTTGGGCTGTCCTACCGGCGGCGGCTGTGGCAGCAGGCGGCATGATCTTCGCCCTCCTCCCGGTGCCGTGTCGCGCGACGGCCGGCCGTCGCTCCATCGACCCGCGCGCAGGCCTCAACTTTCTCAACTTCGCCGCCGCTCGGGCACCCGCGACGGACGGCCGGCAGTGACCGCCGGGGTCGAGATCGTCCCCGACAGCGAGCATCGCGGGCTCGTCGGGCGGCTTCCTGCGACGCTGCGGCCGTTCGCGCTGCTCGCCCGCTTCGACCGGCCGATCGGCTGGTGGCTGCTGTTCTGGCCGGGGGCCTGGGCGATCGCGCTGGCCGGGCAGGGGATCGCGCGCTGGCAGATGATCGCCTGGTTCCTGCTCGGCAGCATCGCGATGCGCGGCGCCGGCTGCGTCTACAACGATATCGTCGACCGCGACCTCGACCGGCAGGTCGCGCGCACCCGCAACCGCCCGCTGGCGAGCGGCGCGGTGTCGTTGAAGGCAGCGTGGACCTGGCTGCTGATCCTGTGCGCCGTCGGCCTGGTGGTGCTGCTCCAGCTGCGCCTCGCCGCCGCGCTGGTCGCGGTGTCGAGCATCGCGCTGGTCGCCGCCTATCCGTTCATGAAGCGGATCACCTGGTGGCCGCAGGCGTGGCTCGGCATCGTCTTCAGCTGGGCGGCGCCGGTCGGCTGGGTCGAGGTGACGGATGCCGGCATCGCGCCGATGCTGCTGCTCTACGCCGGATCGATCGCCTGGGTGATCGGCTACGACACCATCTATGCGCTGCAGGACGTCGAGGACGACGCGCTCGTCGGCGTGCGTTCCTCGGCGCGGCGGATGGGCAGCAAGGTCCGCGGCGGGGTGGCGATCCTCTATGCGGCGACGGTGCTGTGCTGGGCGGGTGCGCTGTGGCTGGTGTTCCCGACCCCGCTCGCGCTCCTCGCGCTGCTGCCGATGGCGCTGCATTTGGGCTGGCAGGTCGCGACGCTCGATCCGAAGGACGGGCACAACACGCTCGCGCGCTTCCGCAGCAACCGCGACGCGGGGCTGCTGATGTTCCTCGCCTGTCTGGTGGTCGGCACCGCGGCCTGAATCGGCGGGGGTGGCTTTGACCTTGGCGCCCCGGCTCCCTAAGTCGCGGCGATGCTGAACCCCGAACAGGCGCAGGCCCGCGCCGCGCAGGCGATCGAGCGTGCGCGCGCCCAGGGCGCCGATGCCGCCGATGCCATCCTCATCGCCGACACGGCGCTCTCCGTCTCCGTCCGGCTGGGCGCGCTCGAGGACGTCGGCCGCTCCGAGGGCGGCGAACTCGGCCTGCGCGTGTTCGTCGGCAAGCGCTCGGCGAGCGTCGCTACCTCCGACCTGTCCGACGCCGCGCTCGACGCGGTGGCGGAACGCGCGGTGGCGATGGCGCGGCTCGCGCCGGAGGACGACTGGGCGGGCCTCGCGCCGGCCGAGCGGCTGATGAAGGGCGCCGCCCCGCTGCTCGATCTCGACGACGGCGCCGACGTGTCGCCCGAGGCGCTGAAGGCGCAGGCGCTAGCGGCCGAAGATACCGCGCGCGCCGTCGCCGGCGTCACCAATTCCGAAGGCGGCGGCGCCAGCGCCAGCCGTGCGGTGATCGCGCTCGCGACCAGCCACGGCTTCGCCGGCAGCTATGCCGTCACCAGCCACGGCGTCTCGGCGAGCGTGCTTGCGGGCACCGGCTCGGGCATGCAGCGCGACTATGCCCATCACAGCGCGCGACATCGCGCCGCGCTCGACGCGCCGGAGGCGATCGGCCGGCTGGCGGGCGAGCGCGCGGTCGCGCGGCTCGATCCGGCGCGGATCGCCTCCGGGCCGATGCCGGTGGTGTTCGATCCGCGCGTGGGATCGAGCCTGCTCGGCCACCTGACCGGCGCGATCGCGGGGCCTGGGGTCGCGCGCGGCACCAGCTTCCTGCGCGATGCGCTCGGCAGCGCGGTGTTCGCGCCCGGCGTCACCATCCGCGACGATCCCCACCGCCCGCAGGGGCTGCGCTCGCGCCCGTTCGACGGCGAGGGCTTGCCGGTGTCGCCGCTCGCCATCGTCGAGGACGGGGTGCTGCAGAGCTGGCTGCTCGAAAGCGCCTCGGCGCGGCAGCTGGGGCTGGAGCCGACCGGCCACGCCACCCGCGGCATCGGCGGCGCCCCCGGGGTGGGCACCAGCAACCTCTACATGGACGCCGGCCGCATTACGCCCGAGGCGCTGATCGCCGACATCGAGCGCGGCGTGCTCGTCACCGAGCTGATCGGCCAGGGGGTGAACGGCGTCACCGGCGACTATAGCCGCGGCGCGGCCGGCTTCTTGATCGAGAACGGCGAGATCACCCGCGCGGTGGCGGAGATCACCATCGCCGGAAACCTGCGGGCGATGTTCGCCGCGCTGGTGCCGGCGAGCGAC
The DNA here is from genome assembly GCF_047975845.1 of Sphingomonas mangrovi. NCBI lineage: Bacteria > Pseudomonadati > Pseudomonadota > Alphaproteobacteria > Sphingomonadales > Sphingomonadaceae > Sphingomonas > Sphingomonas mangrovi. The sequence goes on from NZ_JBIUCZ010000062.1 coordinate 5,298, forward strand.
CTGGAGTTCCGCTACGGCGTCAACGTGCCGACGCTGCGCATCGACGGGATGACGGTCGCGGGTGGCTGACACGCTGCTCGACCGGGTCGCGGCAATCGCGGGGGAAGCGGCGACGCTGGCGCACGCGTGCGCCGCGACCGACTTCCAACGCTGGGAAAAGGCACCGGGCAATCCGGTGTGCGAGGTCGACCTGGCGGTCGACGCGCTGCTGCGCGAACGGCTGACCGCGCTGCTTCCCGACGCCGGCTGGCTGTCCGAGGAATCGGCGGACGATCCGGCGCGGCTGGCGCGGCGGCGGGTGTGGATCGTCGATCCGATCGACGGCACCCGCGACTATATCCGCGGACGCCCTGGCTGGGCGGTGTCGGTGGCGCTGGTCGAGGACGGGCAGCCGGTGCTCGGCGTGCTAGACGCACCCGCCCGCCACGAGCGCTGGCGGGCGGCGGCGGGCGAGGGCGCGTGGCGCAACGGCGTGCGGCTGGCGGCGGGCGGTATCGACCGGCTCGCCGGAGCCCGCACGCCGGTCGACGCGCTGCCCAAGGCCGACCGCGATCTCGTCGCGGTGGCCAAGCCCAATTCGATCGCGCTGCGCATGGCGATGGTCGCGGCGGACGAGGCCGACCTGCTCGCGACCCTTCGCTGGGGCAACGAATGGGACGTGGCGGCGGCGGTGCTGCTGCTGCGCGAGGCGGGCGCCGCCGCCACCGACGCGCTCGGCAAGCCGCTGCGCTTCAACACCCCGCGCGCGCAGGCGTTCGGCGTGCTCGCGACCGCGCCCGGCATCCACGCCGCCGCCGTCGAGCGCCTCCGCCCCCGCGCGATCGCGGCGCTGGGGAAGCCGTAGCCACGCGTCCGCCAAGTCCCGTCATCCCAGCGAAAGCGGGACCTTTGCATAAAGCTGGGGATGTGATTCTCTTCGCTGGGTATCGGAGAGATGAGATGCGCAAGCAGACGAGGCCGGCG
>NZ_JBIUCZ010000063.1:0-6104 GCF_047975845.1 Sphingomonas mangrovi
ACAACACCCCCAGAAAGTGCCTCGGCTTCCGTACCCCCGCCGAGGCATTCCAACTGTTGCACTTCGAATGTGAATCCACATCCTGACTTTCGTCAGGATGACGCAAAAAGGGCCGACGGAAGGGGGCAGGGCGGCGGGCCGGAAGCGCCCCCCTCGTAACCCGGCGGCGGCGCTGCTATCTCCGCGGCCATGCCCCACCTCTACCTCGTCGACGGCTCCGGCTACATCTTCCGCGCCTATCACCGGCTGCCGCCGCTCACCAACAAGCACGGCGAGCCGGTGGGCGCCGTCTATGGCTACACCGCGATGCTGTGGAAGCTGGTGGACGAGCTCAACAAGGCGGAGGGGCCGACGCACATGGCCGTCGTGCTCGACAAGTCGTCGACCACCTTCCGCAACGCCATGTACGACCAGTACAAGGCCCATCGTCCGCCCCCGCCCGAGGACCTGAAGCCGCAGTTCCCGATGATCCGCGACGCCACCCGCGCCTTTTCGCTGCCGTGCATCGAGGAGGAGGGCTGGGAGGCCGACGACCTCATCGCCAGCTATGCCAAGGCGGCGCTGGCGCAAGGCTGGCAGGTGACGATCGTCAGTTCGGACAAGGACCTGATGCAGCTGATCGAGGACGGCAGCCTCGACATGCTCGACACGATGAACAACCGCCGCCTCGGCTCCGAGCATGTCGTCGAAAAGTTCGGCGTGCCGCCGTCGCAGCTGGGCGAGGTGCTGGCGCTGATGGGCGACAGCGTCGACAACGTGCCGGGCGTTCCCGGCATCGGCCCCAAGCGCGCGGCCGAACTCATCGTCGAGCATGGCGACGTCGAGGCGGTGCTCGCCGCGACCGATTCGATGAAGAAGTCGAAGATGCGCGACAATCTGATCGAGCACGCCGATGCCGCCCGGCTGTCGCGCAAGCTGGTGACACTCGCCTGCGACGTACCGCTGCCCGAGCCGCTCGACGACCTCGCCTTGAAGGGGATTCCCGACGCGCCGTTGCGCGCCTTCCTCGAGCATCACGGCTTCCGCACGCTGCTCGGGCGGCTCGGCTCGGTCGCGGACGCTCCGGCCGAGGCACCGGTCGCCCCGGTGGACGAAGAGGCCGATCCGCCCTGCGACCACGACGCCTACGAGACGGTGGTGGACGAGGCGGCGCTCGACCGCTGGATCCAGGTCGCGCGGCATCAGGGCTGGGTCGCGGTCGATACCGAAACCACCGGACTCGATGCGACACGTGCCGAGCTGGTCGGGATCAGCCTGGCGTTGCACCCGAACCTCGCCTGCTACATCCCGCTCGGCCACGGCGGGCAGGATCTGCTCGCCGAGGTGCCGGAGCAGCTCGATCGCGCGGTGGCGCTGGCCAAGCTCAAGCCGCTGCTGGAGGACCCGGCGGTCCTCAAGATCGGGCACAACCTCAAATACGACATGATCGTGCTCGCGCGCTGCGGCGAGGGGGGCATCCGTGTCGCGCCCTACGACGACACGATCGTGATGAGCTTCGACCTTGACGCCGGGCGCCACGGCCACGGCATGGACGAGCTGGCGGCGACGCATTTGTCGCACAGCTGCATCGCCTTCAAGGACGTGGTCGGCACCGGCAAGAACCAGCGCGGCTTCCACGAGATCGACCTCAAGTCCGCCACCCGCTACGCCGCCGAGGACGCCGACGTGACGCTGCGGCTGTGGCGGCGGTTCAAGCCGCGGCTGCCGTATGAATCCGCGACGCGCGTCTACGAAATGGTCGACCGGCCGCTGGTGCAGGTGCTCGCCGACATGGAATGCCGCGGGGTCAAGGTCGATGCGGTCGCGCTCGCCAAGCTGTCGGAGCAGTTCTCCGGCCAGATCGCCGGGCTGGAGACCGAGATCCACGGCCTTGCCGGCGGTGCCTTCACCATCGGCAGCCCCAAGCAGCTGGGCGACGTCCTGTTCGACCGGCTCGGGCTGAAGGGCGGGCGCAAGGGCAAGTCGGGCGTCTATTCGACCGACGTCAACGAGATGGAGCGGCTGGCCGCCGACAAGGACCAGCCGCAGGGCGCCGAGATCGCGGGCAAGGTGCTCGAATGGCGCCAGCTCACCAAGCTCAAGAACACCTATACCGACGCGTTGCAGGCGCAGATCAACCCGGCGACCGGGCGGGTGCATACCAGCTACTCGCTGACCGGCGCGCAGACCGGGCGGCTGTCGTCGACCGATCCCAACCTGCAGAACATCCCGATCCGCACCGAGGTGGGGCGCCAGATCCGCGACGCGTTCGTGGCGGAGCCGGGCAACGTCATCCTCGCGGCCGACTATTCGCAGATCGAGCTGCGGCTGGCCGCGCACATCGCCGACGTGCCGCAGCTGCGCGAGGCGTTCGAACGCGGCGACGACATCCACGCGCTGACCGCGACCGAGCTGTTCGGCGAGGTTAATCGCGACACGCGCGCGCGGGCGAAGACGATCAACTTCGCGATCCTCTACGGCATTTCGCGCTGGGGGCTCGCCGGCCGGCTCGACGTGTCGTCGGACGAGGCGCAGGCGATGATCGACCGCTATTTCGAGCGCTTCCCCGGCATCAACCGCTACATCGCCGAGACGCTGGAGGGGGTGAAGGAGCGCGGCTTCACCACCACGCTGTTCGGCCGCAAGACGCATTTCCCGCGCATCAAGTCCAAGAACCAGGCCGAGCGCGCAGGGTCGGAACGCGCGGCGATCAACGCGCCGATCCAGGGGACGAGCGCCGACATCATCAAGCGCGCGATGGTGCGGATGGAGCCGGCGCTGGCCGAGGCCGGGCTGCCCGACGTCCGCATGCTGATGCAGGTGCACGACGAACTGGTGTTCGAACTGCCCGAGGGCGATGCCGACGCGGCGCGCGCCGTGATCGAGCGGGTGATGGCGACCGCGGCCGAGCCGGTGGTGACGCTGACGGTGCCGCTGGCGGTGGAGATCGGCGTCGGCCAAAGCTGGGGCGCGGCACACTAAAAGGGTGTGAAGACACGCGTGAAGCGCAAGATCAGGTGGGGCTCGCGGTAAGAAGGATGTGCGGTCATCCGCGCGCCCGCACTTGTAGGACCTGATCCGATCCGTATCATCTCACAGGCTCGAAGGGACAAGACCCACCCGATACGAGGTTACGAGCCAAGGAGGTGGACGTGTTTCTCTTGCCTTTGTTGCTGGCTCAAGCCGGAATAGCGGCGGCTCCCTCGGACGCGGTGGTCGAGCAGGCGCTTGTCGACCCGTCCTCCAATATGGTGAGTGTCACAGCCCCCAGCCTCAAGGCAACCGGGGATGCGCTCGAACGGTGCCTGGCGAGGTCCTGTCCCCCGCAAGAGGATATCGCAGCGTCGATCGCGCATGCCGAGAATCTGCTGATCGCCGGCGAGCTTCAGGATGCGCGTACCGTGCTGCTGCACTCCCGAAGTCGCAACAGCGGCTATGCGGAGACGCTCCCGGTGCCGGTCAGCACGCTGCTGGCCTTCAACGCCGATGTCGCGTCGCTGCTTGGGCTCGGGGACCCGGCGCGCATCGGCACGATCGATTCGGTGGCCGCTCTCAAGAAGGGTCTGCCGGCCGATGATCCGCGGATTGCCGCCCAGCGATTGCGCGTCGCCGACGTGTTCCTGCGGGAGCGACGGTTCTACACCGCGATCAAGATGTACGATGCGGTGGCAGAGCGGGCGGAGGAATCCGGCTGGGCCGAACTGCAGGGGATGGCGATGTTCCGGGGGCTGGTCGTGTACGCCACCGCCGCCGCTCACAATTCGGGGTACGCCGGGAAGGCGAGGCGTCGCTATGCAGCGTTGCGGGCCACCACCCATCCTGCGCTGCAACCGCTCCGGGATGCGACCTATCTGCTCGAAGCACGGCTGCGGTTGCTGAACGACAAGGATGCCGATGTCGACGCCGTGCTGAAGAAGATGCGCGGGATCCGGACGACCGAACCCATGCTGGTGGCGGAGCCGACGATCGACTTGAGCAAGGTCCTGCCCTCGTCGGTGTCGCCGACGATGGCGCGCAGTCAGTGGTTCGACCTGAGCTACCGTATCACGCCCGACGGTCAGGTTGTCGACGTTGCAATGAGCGAGGGATCGAAAGCCAAAGGTCAATGGGTCGAGACGGTGAAGAAGGCCGTCGAAGACCGTCGCTACCTTCCGCTCAAGCTCCCTGCGGATGCGGAAGGTCTGTGGCGCCAGGAGCGGTTCATGATCGTCGTCGATTCCGAGCTATCGACCGGATCTCACATTCCCGGAGCGGCCGGCCCTCCCACGTTGCGGCGGATCGACCTGACACGCGGGACGACGTCGCCGACTCCGAACTCCTAAGCAGGGGTTGCGGGCCGGTCGTTGCCTTTCCGGCGGTGTATGCGCGTAGCCCGCCGGGCATGCCCACCGTCACCCGAAAGCCGCAGCCGCGGTCTTTCTGCAACAAGGGCTTATGCCACCGGCCCCGCTTGCCTATGGGCGGCGGATGAACCGCGCAGACGGCCCGACGACCCATGCCTCCGGCGACGGCGATATCGCCGCGCTCGCCAAGGGGGGGCGGACCAACGTGTTCGGGTTCGTGCTGCGGCTGCTCGCGCGGCTGCCGTTCCTGTTCATCGCCGGCCGCGTCTATGGCCCGGAGACGGTCGGGCGGTTCGCGCTGGCGGTGCTGGTGGTCGAACTCGCCGCGCTGCTCGCGACGCTCGGGCTCAAGCGGGGGCTGGCGCAGGCGCTGTCGGCGACCGACCGGCCGCACGTCCATGTCGTGTGGGACGCGATGGTGGTCGCCTTCGTCGTGTCGGTGGCGGCGAGCGCGGTGCTCTTCGTCTTTCCGCAGATCATGTACCCCAACAGCCAGGTGATCGGCTTCGAGCGGCTGCTGCCGCTGATCGTGTTCGCGATCGCCTGGTCCGACGTGAGTCTCGCGGCGCTCGCCTATCGGCTCAACGTCAAGGCGGCGGTGACCGCGCGCGCGGTGGTCGAGCCGTGGACGATCTCGATCGCCGCCTGGGCGCTCTCCTATGTCTCGACGCGCGACGGGCTGATCCTCTCCTATGTGCTGTCGATGGCGGCGGCGCTGGTCGCATCGCTGGTGCCGTTCGTGCGCAGCTATGGGCTGCCGCGCGGCTGGACGCCGCAGCTGCGGCCGATGCTCGCGCTTGCCCGGCGCAACATGCCGCTCGCCGGTGCCGACGCGATCGAATGGGGAACTCGCAACGTCGACCGCTTCATCCTGGGGCTGCTGTTCCCGCCGGCGATCGTCGGCGTCTATTACATGGCGCAGCAGGTCGCCTCGCTGCCGCAGAAGCTCAAGACCAGCTTCGATCCGGTGCTCGGCCCGGTCGTCACCAAGAGCCTCGCCGAGGGCGACAAGGCCGCCGTCGCGCGTCAGGTGTTGCAGGTCGGCTTCTGGATCATGGCAGCGCAGGCGGCGCTGGCGCTCGCCGGCTCGATCCCGGCCGAGGGCGTGATGGGGATCGTCGGCCCGCAGTTCGTGAGCGGCGCGGGCGCGCTGTCGTTCCTGCTGGTCGCGGAGGTGCTCGCCTCGACCGGCGCGGTTGCCGAGGCCGGGCTGGTCTATGTCGCGCGCCACCGCAACCTGATGCTGTCGATCGGCCTCCTCACCTTCCAGGTGGTGCTGAGCGTCGCGCTGGTGATGCTGATGCGCACGCTCGGCTTTCCGCAGCCGTGGCAGGCGGCTGGGCCGGCGGTGGCGCTGGCGGTGTCGCTCACCTGCGGCTCGTGGCTGAAGGCGCGGCTGCTCGGCCGCATTCTGGGCCATCGCGTGGCCGAGGTCCGCAAGCCGTTCGTCGCAGCGATCGCGGCGGCGTCCGCGGTGGGATCGGTGGTGATGCTGCTGCCGCCGTGGCTCGAGTGGGCGGAGATGCTGCTCGGCATTCCTGCGATCCTGGGCGTCTACGGCTTCGTGCTGTGGCGCTGGGCGTTCGGCCCCGCCGACCGCGCGCTGTTCCACAAGGCGCCGGTGACCGCGTCGATCCCGACCGAAAAGCACAAGAGCTAGGCCGGCGTCCTCCCGCACCCGTCATGCTGACGGAGGTCAGCATGTGGATTCACATTCGAAGTGCAACAGTTGGAATGCCTCGGCGGGGGTACGGAAGCCGAGGCACTTTCTGGGGGTGTTGT
>NZ_JBIUCZ010000064.1:2500-5631 GCF_047975845.1 Sphingomonas mangrovi
GAGGTAAGGGCAATTCGTGGATGCCTTGGCATGTACAGGCGATGAAGGACGTGGCACGCTGCGATAAGCGTCGGTGAGGTGTGAGCAACCTGTGACCCGACGATTTCCGAATGGGGGAACCCACCTTCACCATTTAATTCAGCCGGTGTGCGAACATCGGCCGGGTTAAATGGGAGAGGTATCACCGAAGTGAATACATAGCTTTGGTGAAGCGAACCCGGTGAACTGAAACATCTCAGTAGCCGGAGGAAAAGACATCAACCGAGATTCCGTTAGTAGTGGCGAGCGAACGCGGACCAGGCCAGTGCCTCATCTTCAACTAGCAGAACGCAATGGAAAGTGCGGCCATAGCGGGTGACAGCCCCGTATGCGAAAGTGATGGATGAGGACTCGAGTAGGGCGGGACACGTGTAATCCTGTCTGAACATGGGGGGACCACCCTCCAAGCCTAAATACTCGTACATGACCGATAGCGAACTAGTACCGTGAGGGAAAGGTGAAAAGCACCCCGATGAGGGGAGTGAAACAGTACCTGAAACGGATTGCCTACAAGCAGTGGGAGCCTCTTTATGGGGTGACCGCGTACCTCTTGCATAATGGGTCTGTGACTTAATGTATCAAGCAAGCTTAAGCCGTTAGGTGTAGGCGTAGCGAAAGCGAGTCTGAATAGGGCGACCATAGTTTGATGCATTAGACCCGAAACCCGGCGATCTATGCATGACCAGGATGAAGGTGCGGTAACACGCACTGGAGGTCCGAACCGATTAACGTTGAAAAGTTACCGGATGAGTTGTGCTTAGGGGTGAAAGGCCAATCAAGCCGGGAAATAGCTGGTTCTCCGCGAAAACTATTGAGGTAGTGCCTCGAGCGAATACCCTAGGGGGTAGAGCACTGGATGGGCTAGGGGGTCGCGAGATCTACCAAACCTAACCAAACTCCGAATACCTAGGAGTACTACTCGGGAGACAGACGGCGGGTGCTAAGGTCCGTCGTCAAAAGGGAAACAGCCCTGACCTACAGCTAAGGTCCCCAAGTCACGTCTAAGTGGGAAAGCATGTGGGAATCCCAAAACAACCAGGAGGTTGGCTTAGAAGCAGCCATCCTTTAAAGAAAGCGTAACAGCTCACTGGTCTAAACAAGGGTTCCTGCGGCGAAGATGTAACGGGGCTCAAGACGTGCACCGAAGCTTAGGGTGTGATCTTCATGATCACGCGGTAGCGGAGCGTTCCGTACGCCTGTGAAGCGGGAGGGTAACCGACCGTGGAGGTATCGGAAGTGCGAATGCAGACATGAGTAGCGATAAAGAGGGTGAGATGCCCTCTCGCCGAAAGACCAAGGGTTCCTGCGCAAGGCTAATCCGCGCAGGGTGAGCCGGCCCCTAAGACGAGCCCGAAGGGGGTAGTCGATGGGAATGCGGTTAATATTCCGCAGCCTGGTGGTGTGTGACGGATGGCGTGTGTTGTCAGTGCTTATCGGATTGCACTGGCTTCGAAGCTGTCCCGGGAAATAGCCCCACCGTATAGACCGTACCCGAAACCGACACAGGTGGTCAGGTAGAGTATACCAAGGCGCTTGAGAGAAGTGTCCTGAAGGAACTCGGCAAATTGCCTCCGTACCTTCGGAAGAAGGAGGCCCCATGTAAGCGCAAGCTCTCATGGGGGGCACAGGCCAGGGGGTAGCGACTGTTTAGCAAAAACACAGGGCTCTGCTAAGTCGGCTTCAAGACGACGTATAGGGTCTGACGCCTGCCCGGTGCCTGAAGGTTAAGTGGAGGGGTGCAAGCTCCGAAATGAAGCCCAGGTAAACGGCGGCCGTAACTATAACGGTCCTAAGGTAGCGAAATTCCTTGTCGGGTAAGTTCCGACCTGCACGAATGGCGTAACGACTTCCCCACTGTCTCCAGGACATGCTCAGCGAAATTGAATTCTCCGTGAAGATGCGGAGTACCCGCGGTTAGACGGAAAGACCCCGTGCACCTTTACTGCAGCTTCAGAGTGGCAGTGGACAAGAACTGTGTAGCATAGGTGGGAGGCTTTGAAGCATCGGCGCCAGCTGATGTGGAGCCATAGGTGAAATACCACCCTGTTGTTGTTTACTGTCTAACCTCGAACCATGAAACTGGTTCAGGGACCCTCTGTGGCGGGTAGTTTGACTGGGGCGGTCGCCTCCTAAAGAGTAACGGAGGCGCGCGAAGGTTGGCTCAGGCCGGTTGGAAACCGGCTGTTAGAGTGCAATGGCATAAGCCAGCCTGACTGCGAGACTGACAAGTCGAGCAGAGACGAAAGTCGGTCATAGTGATCCGGTGGTCCCTCGTGGAAGGGCCATCGCTCAACGGATAAAAGGTACGCCGGGGATAACAGGCTGATAACCCCCAAGAGCTCATATCGACGGGGTTGTTTGGCACCTCGATGTCGGCTCATCACATCCTGGGGCTGGAGCAGGTCCCAAGGGTTTGGCTGTTCGCCAATTAAAGTGGTACGTGAGCTGGGTTCAGAACGTCGCGAGACAGTTTGGTCCCTATCTGCCGTGGGCGTCGAAATTTGAGAGGAGTTGACCCTAGTACGAGAGGACCGGGTTGAACGTACCTCTGGTGTACCTGTCGTCGTGCCAACGGCGCAGCAGGGTAGCTATGTACGGACGGGATAACCGCTGAAAGCATCTAAGCGGGAAGCCTCCCTCGAGATAAGATTTCTTAGGACGGTCGGAGACCACGACCTTGATAGATCGGATGTGGAAGTGCGGTAACGCATGGAGCTAACCGATACTAATTGTCCTATTCGCGCTTGAGAGTTGCACACCATCAACGACAACCCTGGGTTGTCCAAAATGCGGATGTACCCCTCAGCCTTGACCAAACCGATTTGAAAAACTTGTGTGCACCGGCTTCATTGCTTGGTGGCTATAGCGTCTGTGACCCACCCGATCCCATCCCGAACTCGGCCGTGAAACCAGACTGCGCCGATGGTACTATCGCTCAAGCGATGGAAGAGTAGGTCGTCGCCAGGCATTGAAGCCCGTGCTCACAAAACCCATTCACAACCCTCAACTCCTCGGCGCGGGGTGGAGCAGCCCGGTAGCTCGTCAGGCTCATAACCTGAAGGTCACAGGTTCAAATCCTGTCCCCGCAACCA
>NZ_JBIUCZ010000065.1:0-5440 GCF_047975845.1 Sphingomonas mangrovi
GCCTACAACAACACCCCCAGAAAGTGCCTCGGCTTCCGTACCCCCGCCGAGGCGTTCCAACTGTTGCACTTCGAATGTGAATCCACATCCTGACTTCCGTCAGCATGACGAAGGTGGGAGTTGCGCGATCACCCCGTCTCCGCCAGCCGGTCGAGGATCGGGCAATCGGGCCGGTCGTCGCCATGACAGCGTTGCGCCAGGTCGAGCAGCGTTCCGCGCATCTCCTCCAGCGCGCGCGCTTTTCGGCCGAGTTCCTCCGCGCGCGCGATCGCCAGCGCCTTCACGTCGGCGCTGGAGCGGTGCCGGTCCTGCCACAGCCCGAGCAGCGAGCGGATCTCCTCGATCGGAAAGCCCAGGTCGCGGGCATGGGCGACGAAGCGCAGCCGCGCCACGTCCGCCTCGGCATAGTCGCGATAGCCGCTGTCGCGTCGCAGCGGCGCGGGGATCAGCCCGATCTTCTCGTAATGGCGGATCATCCGCTGCGAGATGCCGCTCGCCGCCGCCGCCTCGCCGATGTTCATAGCCGTACTCCGTTGAGCCTGAGCGCGTTGGTCACCACCGCGAACGACGACAGCGCCATCGCAGCCCCGGCGAGCATCGGCGACAGCAGGATGCCGGCGATCGGATAGAGCACGCCCGCTGCCACCGGCACGCCGATGCCGTTGAACAGGAAGGAGAACGCGAGGTTCTGGCGGATGTTGCGCATCGTCGCCTTCGCCAGCCGCTGCGCGCGCACCATCGCCGCCAGATCGCCCTTCGTCAGCGTCAGCCCGGCGCTCTCGATCGCGACATCGGTGCCGGTACCCATCGCCACGCCGACGTCGGCGGCGGCCAGCGCGGGCGCGTCGTTGATCCCGTCGCCCGCCATCGCCACGGTCGCGCCCCGCGCCTTGAGTTCGTCGACGATGCGCGCCTTGTCCTCGGGCGTGAGCTCGGCATGGACCTCGTCGATCCCGCCGATCGTGCGCGCCACGGCCTCCGCGGTACCCCGCCCGTCGCCCGTCAGCATGACGATGCGCAGCCCCTCGGCGTGGAGATCGGCGATCGCCTGCGCGGCGGACTCCTTGACCGGGTCGGCCACGGCAAGCAGCCCCGCGAGGCGGCCGTCGAGCGCAACCAGCATCACCCCCGCCCCGTCGCCGCGCAGCGCCTCGGCACGCTCCGCCAGCGGCTTCGGGTCGGCGCCGACCTCCTCCAGCATCGCGGCGTTGCCGATCGCGACGCTGCGGCCGTCGACCTGCGCTTCGACGCCGGCGCCGGTGACCGAGCGGAACGCATGCGCCTCCGGCACCGTCAGCCCGCGTTCCCCGGCGGCCGAGACGACCGCATGCGCGAGCGGGTGTTCGGAATGCGCTTCGACCGCTGCCGCGAGCGCGAGCAGTTCGTCCTCCGCCACGTCGATCGGTTCGATCGCGGTTAGCTTGGGCTTGCCTTCGGTCAGCGTGCCGGTCTTGTCGATGACCAGCGTGTCGACGGTGTCGAGCGCCTGCAACGCCTCGGCATCCTTGACCAGCACGCCGCCCTGCGCGCCGCGGCCGGTGCCGACCATGATCGACATCGGCGTGGCGAGGCCGAGCGCGCAGGGGCAGGCGATGATCAGCACCGCGATCGCGTTGAGCAGCGCATGGCCGAAGCGCGGCTCCGGCCCGACCAGGTTCCACACCACGAACGTCGCGAGCGCGACCGCGATCACCAGCGGCACGAACCAGCCGGCGATGCGATCCGCCACCGCCTGAATCGGCGCCCGGCTCCGCTGCGCCGCGGCGACCATCGCGACGATCCGCGCGAGCACCGTGTCGGCGCCGACCGCGCGCGCCTCCATCACCAGGCTGCCGGTGCCGTTGACCGTGCCGCCGGTCAGCGTCGCGCCGACATCCTTGGCGACGGGCGCCGGCTCGCCGGTGAGCATCGCTTCGTCGACCGCAGAGCTGCCCTCGACCACTGCTCCGTCGACCGGCACCGCCTCGCCTGGCCGCACGCGCAGCCGGTCGCCCGAAACGATCGCGTCGAGCGGCACCTCCGTGTCCTTGCCGTCGGCGCCGATCCGCCGCGCCGTCTTGGGCGCCAGCGTCATCAGCGCGCGGATCGCCCGGCCGGTGGCGGCGCGCGCGCGCAGTTCGAGCACCTGGCCCAGCAGCACCAGCGTCACGACCACGCCCGCCGCCTCGTAATAGACCGGAACGCTGCCGTGCGCGCGCAAGCTGGCCGGGAACACGCCCGGCACCAGCGTCGCCACCAGGCTGTAGAGGAACGCCGCCCCTACCCCGATCGACACGAGCGTGAACATGTTGAAGTGCCGCGAGCCGAGCGAGGCCCAGCCGCGCGCGAAGAACGGCAGCCCCGCCCACAGCACGATCGGCGCCGACAGCGCGAGCTGCACCCACGGCAACCACGCCGCCGGCACCAGATGCAGCCCCAGCATCTCCGCGCCCATCGACACCGCCAGCAGCGGCACCGCCAGCGCCGCGGAAATCCAGGTGCGGCGGGTGAAGTCGACGAGCTCCGGGTTCGGCCCGTCGTCGAGCGACGGCGCCTCCGGCTCCAGCGCCATGCCGCAGATCGGGCAGGTGCCGGGACCTTGCTGGCGCACCTCCGGATGCATCGGGCAGGTGTAGGTCGCGCCGGGCACCGCCGCCGCCTGCGGGCGCGGTTTCAGATAGGCTTGCGGATCGGCGACGAACTTGGCGCGGCAGCCGGCCGAGCAGAAGTGATAGGCCGTGCCGGCATGCTCGGCATGGTGTGCCGTGGTCGCCGGATCGACCGTCATGCCGCACACGGGATCCTTCGCCGCGTGCGCCGTCGAGCCGCAGCCACCGCAGCACCCGCCGGTACCCTGCCCGTGATCGTCCATCGCATCCTCCATCGCCGCTAGATGGGGACTGACATGGTGTCAGGGTCAAGGCGCGACGGCGCGATCGGCGCGTCCCTCGAAGGATCGCGGAAACCGACGCGGCTGCGGACACTTAGCCGGACTGGGACGTTCCGCCGGATAGTGAACCTGACACCGTTGGGGTGGCGGATAACCTAGGTTTGTCTTGCTGGGGACGGCTGGGCGCCGACGCGACAACGATACGAACCGGGGCAGACCGCCCACGATCCGAGGAGCCGAGATGACGACGGCAGAGCACAGAACCAGGGACGACCGCATGGCATCCGATCCGATCGACCGCGCGGGCGCGTGGCACCCGTTGCACGGGATGCTCGCCGCCTATCCGCTGGTGTGTTTCACCGGCGCGCTCGTCACCGACGTCACCTATGCCAACACCGCCGAGATGCAGTGGGCGAACTTCTCGGTCTGGCTGATCGCCGCCGGGGTGATCATGGGTGTGCTCGCCGCGATCGCCGGCATCGTCGACGCGCTGCGCACCCGCCACACGCGGCGTCGCTCCTCGTGGCTGCACTCGCTGCTGACCGCGGCGACCTTCGTGGTCGCCATCGTCAACGGCTTCATCCACAGCCGCGACGCCTGGACCTCGGTGGTTCCGGGCGGGCTCGTCCTGTCCGCGATCACCGCCGTGCTCGTCCTCGCCTCGAGCTGGATGGGCTATAAGATGTTGGGCCAGCGCCGGGCGGGAGTGGCATGATGCGCAAGACCTTCCTCGCCGCCGGCACCGCGTTCGCCCTAGCCTCCTGCGCGAGCGGCGGCGACAATCCGCACCAGCAGACCGGGCCCGATCCCCAGCTGCCGGCGATCCAGCAATATCTCGTGCCGCCGATGCACATCGCGACGGTCGTGCCGTGGAACGGTGCCAAGCCGACGGTGCCCGCCGGTCTGCAGGTCTCCGCCTTCGCCGACGGCTTCAAGAACGTGCGTGGGCTCTATGTCCTTCCCAACGGCGACGTGCTGGCGATCGAGCCCAAGGGGCCGAGCGAGCCGGTGACTCGGCCCAAGGACATCGTCGTCGGTTTCATCCAGGGGTTCGGCCACGCCAAGACGCAGGGCGGCAACCGCATCACCCTGCTGCGCGACGCCGACGGCGACGGCCGGCCGGAGCTGCGCACTACCTTCCTCGACGGGCTCAACGCGCCCTTCTCGGTCGCGCTGGTCGGCAGCGACCTGTACGTCGCCAACACCGACGCGATCGTCCGCTACCCCTATGTCGCCGGGCAGACGCAAATCACCGCACCCGGGCAGGTGCTGACCGAGCTGCCCGGCGGCCCGATCAACCACCACTGGACCAAGAGCATGGTGGCGAGCCCGGACGGGTCCAAGCTCTACGTGGGCATCGGTTCGAACAGCAACATCACCGAAAAGGGGATGGAGGCCGAAAAGGACCGTGCCCGCATCTGGGAAGTCGATCGCGCTACCGGCGCCCATCGCGCCTATGCGACGGGGCTGCGCAACCCCAACGGCCTGAGCTTCCACCCTGCGACCGGCCAGCTGTGGACCGTGGTCAACGAACGCGACGAGCTGGGGCCGGACCTCGTCCCCGACTATATGACCTCGGTGCGCGATGGCGGCTTCTACGGCTGGCCGTGGAGCTATTGGGGCCAGCACGTCGATCCGCGCGTCCACCCGCAGCGCCCCGAAATGGTCGCACGCGCGATCAAGCCCGATTATTCGCTGAGCTCGCACGTCGCGCCGCTGGGGATGGTCTTCGCGACCAGCACGTCGCTCCCGCCCGCGCTGCGCGGCGGCGCCTTCATCGGCGAGCACGGCAGCTGGGATCGCGGCCACCTCAACGGCTACAAGGTGGTCTTCATTCCCTTCGCCGGCGGGCGCCCGAGCGGCAAGCCGGTGGACGTGGTCACCGGCTTCGTGGACGACGACGGCGAGGCGCGCGGCCGTCCGGTTGGCGTGACGCTCGACCGCACCGGCGCGCTGCTGATCGCCGACGACGTCGGCAACGCCATCTGGCGGGTCACGGCGGCGCCGGGCGGGTAGCGCCGGCCCGGCCCGCCGCTGCGGCAGAGGTCGGGCCCGGCGGTTGGCGGGCGCGGCGAGCTGTGGGAAGAAGCCGCCATGGACAGGCGTCTCGTCCCGCTTCTCACGGCGTTGCTGCTCGGCGTCGGCTATTGGCAGCTCGTCTGCCGGATCGCTGCCGTCGCGGAACCCTGGGACGCGCCCACCTACTGGACCCTCGCCTATCCGGCCGCGCTGATCGCCTCGGCCGCGGCGGGAGCCCTGCTGCGGCGCAGGGCGGCGCTCGCAAGCGGCCTGTTCGTCTTCTCGCAGCTTGCCGTGCTGTGGATCAACGCCGGCCTCGACGGCATGTGGCCGGTCGGGGTGCTCTTCGCCGTGCTGCTTAGCCTGCCCGCCGTCGCGATCGCCACGCTGGCGCGGGCGCTCGCGTCGAAGGTGGATGCCGCCTAGGCTTGATCGACATTCATCCATTGCCCGTTCGTCTCGAGTAGGGATCGAGCTTGTCGAGAGCCCGTATCGAGAGAGCCCCAACGACCGACCTCTCGATACGCCGTCTCGACAAGCTCGACGGCTACT
>NZ_JBIUCZ010000066.1:0-3834 GCF_047975845.1 Sphingomonas mangrovi
GGCGTAAAGAGCGGCCGTCTCAGCGCAGAAACCGCGGAGATCGGCGCTGTCGTTTTCGTTCACACCGCAGGGGTCGCTGGTTCAATCCCAGCCGCGCCCACCATTTCACGTCGTTGCTATCCGGTCATTCTTAGCGCTCCGCTAGAGGGGCCGGGTAGCGAGACTGCCGCGCAGTTTCTGCGCATTGCGCTTGGCGCGGCTGCACCCATTTCGTCGATGATTTCCGCGATCGCTGTTTGCGCCGCATCGTCGCAGCGCTGTGCCGCACGATGTACAGCTGCCATCCGCGACCATTCGGCAGGCGAAGCGCTCGCGATAGTTGCGCGTCGACTCTCCCGATTTCTCTAAGCTTCATCGTCACGGGAAGGCAGGGCGCGTCGAAAGCGGGGTCGGCCGCAGCGGTGCGGTTGCATCGGCGAGCCGGCGCCCTTTATCGCGCACGGCATGGTTCGCAATCGCAGGAAGTCCGTCCTTCGCTATTTCGGCGCCGTCGGCCTGATCGTTGCCGCGGCGTGTGTCGGGGCGCCCGTCGTTCTCGAACCGATCACGCCGGATGATGCCCGGGCGTTGTGGTCGCTGGGCGGGGCGGTCGGCGGCGTCGGTGTCGTGCTGACGATCGGCAGCGTCTTTACGCGGGGGCCGCAGACTTGATGGTCTTCGAGCGTCTGCTTTTTTCGCCAGAGGTGGGTCCGGTTCTTGTCGCCCTCGCATCCCCTGTTTCTGCCGCGCCGCGGGACACGGTCGTGCTCGAAGAGCATGAGCAGGTGGCGGAAGCGGATCTTTGCCATCTACCGGGCCGCCCTTCGTATGGCGGTTTCGTCGAACTGCGGCGGGCGGACGGGTCGCTGATGCGGCAGGTCGCGTGCGAGGGTGGCGAGAAACACGGCCGTGATCGCCAGTTTCATACGAACGGCACGCTCGCCATGGAACGTCACTGGAAGAGGGGGGACCTCGATGGGCGGTATCGCCGCTGGTACCGCGACGGCACGTTGCAGGAAGAATGGACCTATGGCCCGCACGGGCTGGAGGGCGAGTATCGCGTCTACCACTCCAATGGGCGGCCGGCCTCCATCGCGCATTGGCGCGATGGCAAGCGCGACGGCCCCTACATCAATTACGACAAGGCGGGGCATGTCCTCGAGGTCGGCCGGTATGCGGCCGGACGGGCCGACGGGGAAGTGATCGAATACCTGCCGTCGGGCAGGGCAAGGAAACATGCACGCTTCGCCATGGGCCACCGCGTCGGCGTGCAGGCGTTATGGGGCAGCAACGGTCAGCTGTTGCGCCGCACCGAATACACGCCCGAGGGTCGGTTCGTTCAGCGCCACGTCTGGAACGTCGACGGTACGCTGCGCCGGGTGACGCGGCCGATCTCGATCCCCGGGTACGGCCGCGGGCTGAAGATGGTCCGCCATGAGGGCTGTCTTACCGAGACGGTCATCCAGAGCGGTACCGACGATCCCGCCCGCCTCGCGGAAATCGGCTATTCGTTCACGCCGGGGTTGTACAAGCTGGAAACGGTGCGCCGCGGAGACGAGGTCGTCGAACGCGTCGAAGCATATGATCACCAGTTGATCGCGCCCGTCATTCGCAAGGACAGGCAGTGCTGATCGCCGGCGGTTGAGCAGGCGCGGGCGAGGAGATTCTGCATCGCCGCCGCTACCCTGCTCGCGTCCACTGGGAGCCGTCACTCCATGACTCCACCGGCGCCCGGTTGCCGCGAAGGGGCTGCCGGCGTGCATCGCTATCCCGGCAGTTGGCGCGCCGCTAGCGGCGTCTTTATGTCGCGCGAAGCCAGCCCAATTCTGGAAATGCCTCTAAGTTAAAGACTTTGCAGCATTCCCTCGCCTAAAAGGCGGGCGCTGCGGATCCGTGGAAGGCATTGCGTGAACAGAGTTGATCGAGCAGCTGGGGGCGATCGCCAGCCCCCGTCCGCTCGCGACGAGGAGGCGCGGATCGCCGCGGTGGCGGACTATTGGTCGGCGGGCAGCGATCCGGACGCGGAGTTCGACCATGTCGTGCAGCTGGCGGCGTCGCTGTTCGGCGTGGCGACCGCGCTGGTGTCGCTGGTCGGTCGCGACGAGCAGACCTTCGTGGCGCGCGCGGGGCTGGATATCTGCGGCACGTCGCGCGAGGTGTCCTTCTGCGCACACGCGCTCGACCGCGACGATCCGATGGTGATCGAGGACGCGCTGCTCGACCCGCGCTTTGCCGCGAACCCGCTGGTGCTGGGCGCGCCGCATATCCGCTTCTACGCCGGCATGCCGCTCCGCGTGACATCCGGCGCGGTGCTGGGAACGCTGTGCCTGATCAACCCCGCGCCGCGCACGCTGGATGCGCACCAGCGGCACCTGCTCGCGAGTCTCGCCCAGATCGTGGTGGATCGACTGGAACTGCGGCGGAGCCAGCGCCGGTACCGCGCGAGCGAGCAGCGCCTGTCGCGCTTGGCGCATGTCGACCAGCTCACCGGCCTCGCCAACCGCGCCCAGCTTCACGAACGCGCCAACGAGATCCTCGCGCGCGACGGGCAGGCGGCGCTGCTGCTGTTCGACCTCGACGGCTTCAAGTTCGTCAACGACGTGTTCGGCCATGCGACCGGCGACCGGCTGCTGTGCGCCGTGGCGGATCGGCTCCGCAGCCTATTGGACGAGCGGCACCTGCTCGCGCGCTTGGGGGGCGACGAGTTCGTGATCCTGCTGATCGGGGTGAGCGATGCGCGCGAGGCCTATGGCATCGCGGAAGACCTGCGCCGCAGCTTCCGAAAAGGCTTTCTGGTGGAGGATCAGGACCTTCAGCTGGAAACCTGTGTCGGGCTGGCACTCGCGCCGTATCATGGCGACAACGTGGAGACGCTGCTCCGCCATGCCGATCTGGCGCTCTATCGCGCAAAGGAAGAGGGCGGGGCGGCGGTCGGCTATTTCGAGCCGCATCTGCGCCACAGCGTCGAGAAGCGGCGGGGCATCCAGTCCGAGCTGCACCAGGCGTTCCAGCGCGGCGAGTTCGAGCTTCACTACCAGCCTCAGGTCCGGCTCGCGGACGGCGAGCTGATCGGGGCGGAGGCGCTGCTGCGCTGGCGGCACCCGGCGCGCGGGCTGCTGTCGCCGGGCGAGTTCCTCGGCATTCTGGAGTTGATGCCGCTCTCCGCCCGCGTCGGCGAATGGGTGTTGTGCGAGGCGATCCGGCAGGCGGCGGCGTGGGCGGCTGCGGGATCGCCGTTGCGGGTAGCGGTCAATCTCTCCGCGGCGCAGTTCCTGTCCGGCTCGCTCGCCGACCTCGTCACCGAGCATCTCGCGCGCTTCGAGGTACCGGCTCAGCTGCTCGAGCTAGAGATGACCGAGCGGCTGGCGGTGAAGAACGTGCCCTCGACCGCGGCGATCCTGTCTGCGGTGCGGGAAACGGGGGTCGGTGTCGCGCTGGACGACTTCGGCACCGGCTTCGCCTCGCTGAGCCTGCTCAACGACCTGCCGGTGAGCAAGCTGAAGATCGATCGTGCGTTCACGGCGCAGCTCGGCGTGGGGGTGCGCTCCGCGGCGCTGGTCGAGGCGATCCTGCGGCTCGGCCGCGCATTCGATCTGGAGGTCGTCGCCGAAGGTGTCGAGACCGCCGAGCAGGCGGAATGGCTGAGGGCGGCAGGCTGTGACGAGGCGCAGGGGTATTTCTACGGCCGGCCGATGACCGCGGAGCGGTTGAACGACCTGTTGTGAGCCGTGCGGGTGTCGTGCGGCCCCGGGGCTAGGTGTTCAGTCCCGGCATCTGGTGGATCGGATTGACGATGAAGCGTTCTGGCTCTGAGGTCCAGAGCTTGGCGATGTATTCGTAGGGTGTGAGGCCGCT
>NZ_JBIUCZ010000067.1:0-2967 GCF_047975845.1 Sphingomonas mangrovi
CAACACCCCCAGAAAGTGCCTCGGCTTCCGTACCCCCGCCGAGGCATTCCAACTGTTGCACTTCGAATGTGAATCCACATGCTGACCTTCGTCAGCATGACGGAGTGGGTATGCGGACGCCGCCCCCCCGAAGTGCCCCTGCGCAGGCAGGAGCCCAGGGCCGCAGGCATTGCGCTGTGTGACTCTGGGCTCCTGCCTGCGCAGGAGCACGAAGGAGGGTTTAGGCGAACACCGACTTCGGAATATGGGTGATCCGGCACGCCAGGTCCGCCTCCCCCGACGCCACCACGTAGACGTCGCCATGCTCGGCGATGCCGGTCGTGAACACCACGTCGCGCACGTACATCTTGTCCTCCAGCGGCCGGGTCAGTTCCGGGTTGGCCTCCAGCAGCGGCGGGTGCTGGGTGGCGACGGTGCGGCTCGGGTCGTCGGCGTCGAGGATCGTCCAGTAGGTGCGATAGATGCCGACGATCTCGTGCGGCTCGACCCCGTGCCACAGGCTCAGCCAGCCGCGATCGGTGCGGATCGGCGGGGTGCCGCCGCCCATGCGCGCGGTGGCGACGGTCGCGGCATGCGGGCGGATGCCGGGCTTGCGATACGGCTTCCAGTGCAGCAGGTCGGGCGAGGTCGCGAGGTTGATCGACGGCCCGGGCCGCCACTCGCTGTCGGGCGGATAGGCGAAATAGAGGTCGCCGAGTGGCCGCGTCTGCGCCCAGTAGCGCCCGTCGACCTTCCCCTCGAACAGCAGCATGTCCTTGTTCTGATGGTCGAGGACGATGTCCTCGAAGCGCCAGTCGAGCCCGTCGTCGGAGCTGTAGAGCGTGGTCGAGTGGCGTTCCGGGCTCACCGAGCAGGTGGTCATCCAGTAGCGGCCGTCGATGCGGCTGATGCGCGCATCCTCGACGCCATAGCATTGCCAGCTGCCCTGGGGCGCGACGGCGCGGTCGTAGTGCACCGCCACCACCTCCAGCCCGTCCGCCGACAGTTCGACCGGCAGCAGCCACGACAGCGAGGTGAGCGCCATCACCCGCCACTTGCCGCCGGTGAGCAGGAACTTGCGCGGATCGGCGGTGTCGGCGTGCTCGAGCGGCCAGCCGTCGAGCACGTAGCGCCCGGCGCTGCCCTCCTCGCCCTCCCAGCGGATCGCATGGACCTTGCCGTCGCGGATCGGCTGGCGCAGCGCCTCGGCCACGCGCACCATCATCAGCAGATTGCCGTTGGCCAGCCGGGTGAGGCCGGGGTTGAACGCGCCGAGCACATAGGTCTCGGCGTCGAGCTGCCCGGCCAGCGGCGAGCGCGACAGGTCGACGTCGTCGGGGGTGAAGACCAGCCTGTCGACCGCGTAGGTCATTCGCCGGCCTGGTCGCGCGGCACGAGCACCAGCTGCTGCACCACGGTGCGGCGCGGCTGGGTGAGCATATAATGGACGCCGACGGCGATGTCCTCGGCGCGCAGCATCGTCTCCTCGCGGATCTGCTCGCGCTGCTTTTCCACGGGAACGTCGGGCAGCTGCATGTTGCTGCCGGTCTTGCCCGGCTCGACCAGCCCGACGCGGGTGCCCTTGGGGCCGAGCTCGCGGCGCAGCGCCTCGGCAAAGCCGGCGATGCCCGCCTTGATCCCGGCGTAGACCGTGGAGTGCGGCCCGAGCACATGCGCGCTCATCGATCCGACCAGCACCAGGTCGCCGTTCACGTCCAGCAGATCGGCGGCGGCGTGCGCGCCCACCAGATAGGCGGTGAAGTCGAGCGCGATCGCGTCGCGCAGCGCCGCCTCGTCCATCTCCGTCACGCCCGAGGCGGCCGTCGCGGCGTTGAGCACCACCGCGTCGAGCCCGCCCAGCCGTTCGCGCCCCATGTCCAGGAACCCGCGCGCCGCATCCGCCTGCCGGAGGTCGAGCACCACGCCGTCGCCCTCGCCCACTTCGCGGATGCGGGCGAGCGCGTCCGCCAGATGATCGCCGTCGTGCCCGCACACGAACACCCGCGCGCCTTCGGACGCGAGGAGCACCGCGATCGCGCGGCCGATGCCGGTGGTGCCGCCGGTGATCGCCACGCGGCGGCCGGCAAGCGGGAGAACGGCGGTGTGGGCGTCGCGGGTGTCGGTCATGCAGGCTCCTGATCGGTTCGCCCCAACAAGCCTTTGCGCCCGCCGAAGTTCCGACGCTGCAATCGTCGAGCGGGCTGCAACCGCGCTTAGGGCGCCGCGTTGATGCGGCGACCCGCCACGACGTGCGCGACGGGCGCCCCCCGCTTCCCAAGGAGACCGTCATGGGCCTTTTCACCAAGGACATCGCGACGCTGGACGATCTGTTCGTCCACACGCTGCAGGACATCTATTACGCCGAGAACCAGATCACCAAGGCGCTGCCGAAGATGATCGACAAGGCCACCGACGCGCAGCTGCGGAAGGGCTTCGAGACGCATCTGAAGGAGACCGAGGGCCAGATCGCCCGGCTGGAGCGCGTGTTCGAGATGCACGGCAGCAAGGCCAAGGCGGTGACCTGCCCGGCGATCGACGGCATCATCAAGGAAGCCAACGAGCTCGCCGGCGACATCGCCGACAAGAAGGTGCTCGACGCCGCCCTGATCGCGGCCGCGCAGGCGGTCGAGCATTACGAGATCACCCGCTACGGCACGCTGATCGCCTGGGCCAAGGAACTGGGCCGCGCCGACTGCGCGAGCGTGCTCCAGGAAACGCTCGACGAGGAAAAGGCGACCGACGACAAGCTCACCAAGATGGCCGAAAGCAAGGTCAACCAGAAGGCCGAGGCCGCTACGGCGTGATTGTGAGGGGGGCGCCGGGAAAGCTCGGCGCCCCTGCTTTCACGAGCTGAGGCAGTACTAAGCGGCAACGTCCGCTACCGCCTGTGGGTTCAACCGGTGGTCGCAACGCATCATTCTCGAGGTGAGGAGGGTGTGAGCGATGAGGCAGCGCAAGCGGATCTACTATTCGGCCGAGCAGCGGGCG
>NZ_JBIUCZ010000068.1:0-2648 GCF_047975845.1 Sphingomonas mangrovi
CCGCTGCTCGGCCGAATAGTAGATCCGCTTGCGCTGCCTCATCGCTCACACCCTCCTCACCTCGAGAATGATGCGTTGCGACCACCGGTTGAACCCACAGTGGGAAGCGGCCGTCCGGCCGATGCTCGGCAGTTCCGGGCGTTCATGCCGGAACTGGATGCCCCGCGTGGATTCGAACCACGATTGACGGAGTCAGAGTCCGTAGTCTTACCATTAGACGACAGGGCAACGTCGTGTGAGGGCGCGCTGTTAGGGGCCGGCGGCGGCGCGGTCAAGCCTGTTTCGTCGCGCGATCCCAAGATCCCCCGGCGCCGCGACCCGGCGACCGTCGCGGGCGGTCCGGCGCGGATCGGGACGGGCGGCGTGCCGGCGCCGCTCGCTCGCCTTGCCGTCGCCGAAAGCTTCCGCTAGTTTTTTCGGCAAGCACCGAGCGGCGGGCGTCTTTCCGCCGTGACGGACAGAACATAAGAACAAGAAAGTGACGGCATGGGGGAAAATACCGCCCGGTTGCCGCACCGGCGGGGCAATGCCCCCGCCCGTCCGGGACCGCATGCACAGGCGCCAGCGCGCCTGCCGAGAGCGCGCCATTTCGCGGCGCTCGACCTCGGCACCAACAACTGCCGGCTGCTGATCGCCCGCCCCCAGGGCGCGGGCTTCGCGGTGGTCGACGCCTTTTCGCGGATCGTCCGACTCGGCGAAGGGCTCGCCGCCACCGGGCGGCTGAGCGACGCCGCGATCGAGCGCACCATCGCCGCGCTCAAGATCTGCGCCGACAAGCTGCGCCGTCGCAACGTCACCCTGTCGCGCGCGGTGGCGACCGAGGCGTGCCGGCGCGCCTCCAACGGCGGCGACTTCATCCGGCGCGTACACGAGGAGACCGGTATCTTTCTGGACGTGATTTCGGCGGAAGAGGAAGCGCGGCTGGCGGTGCTCGGCTGCCACGCGCTGCTCGAACCCGGCGACGGCCCCGCGCTGGTGTTCGACATCGGCGGCGGATCGACCGAGCTGGTGCTGCTCGACACCGCCGGCCCAGTGCCGAGCGTGGTCGACTGGCACAGCGCCCCCTGGGGCGTGGTGTCGCTGACCGAGAGCCTGGGCGCCGGCCGCGCCGCGCCGATCGCCAGCGGTGCGTTCGACGCGATGCGGCGCTGCGTCGCCGACAGCTTCGCCCCCTTCGCCAAGCGGCTGCCCGCGGTGGACGGCCAGCGCCGGCTGCTCGGCACCAGCGGGACGGTGACCACGCTCGCCAGCGTCCACCTGGGGCTCGACAGCTACGACCGGTCGGCGATCGACGGGCTGATCGTGCCGGCGGACGCGATGCGCCAGGTCAGCCGGCAGCTCGCCGAGCTGGAGCTGTCGGGCCGCGCCAAGGTGCCGTGCATCGGCCCCGAGCGCGCCGATCTGGTGGTCGCGGGCTGCGCGATCCTGGAGGCGATCCTGGACCTGTGGCCCGCCGAGCGGCTGGGCATCGCCGACCGCGGCATCCGCGAGGGCATCCTGCGCCGGCTGATGCAGGGGCGCTACCTGTGACCCGCGGCCTGCCGCCCGGCCGCCAGCGCGTCCGCACCGCCCGCGGCCGCACCGCCCAGTCGACGCGCTGGCTCGAGCGCCAGCTCAACGACCCGTACGTCAAGCGCGCGAAGGCGGAGGGCTATCGCAGCCGCGCCGCCTACAAGCTGCTGGAGCTGAACGAGCGCTTCCACCTGCTGCGCGGGGTCAAGCGCGTGGTCGACCTGGGCATCGCGCCGGGCGGCTGGTCGCAGGTGGTGCGCAAGCTCGCGCCGTCCGCGCAGGTCGCCGGCATCGACCTGCTGCCGGTCGACCCGATCGACGGCGTCACCATCCTCCAGCTCGACTTCCTGCACGAGACCGCGCCCGACCTGTTGCGCGAGGCGCTGGGCGGCGAGGCGGACCTGGTGCTGTCGGACATGGCGGCGAACACGGTCGGCCATCCCCAGACCGACCACCTGCGCACGATGGCGCTGGTCGAGGCCGGCGTCCTGTTCGCCTGCGAAGTGCTGCGCCCGGGCGGCGGCTTCGTCGCCAAGGTGCTGGCGGGAGGCGCGGACAACGCGCTGGTCGCCGAATTGAAGCGCAACTTCGCAACGGTGAAGCACGCCAAGCCGCCGGCGAGCCGCAAGGACTCGTCGGAATGGTACGTGATCGCGCAGGGATTCAAGGGCCGGGCGAAGGGGGCGCCGGAGGAGCCGGCGGACGATTCGATCGTAGACTGATGAGCGAACGGGCGGAAATTGGGTGAAAGGCGGACTTCCTCATAGCTACGCTTCCGGCATGCGGAACTTCCTCAAAAGCTACGCACGGCGACGCCCCTACAGACTCGCAAGTCTCACGCTAGTTGTGCTCCTCGCCCTCGACCTTTCCGCCGTCGAGACTCTTTCCGGCCCGGAGTGGCTGGCCTTTCTGCTGAGCCTCCCCATCTACATAGTTCTCGTCGGGATCACTTATTATCGACTCCGGGACGCGAACCTGTCGGCAAATTGGTTGATCCTGATGATCATCAGTCCGACCTTCGGGCCTAAATGGGTGTGGGTTCAACCGGTGGTCGCAACGGCTTGGGCGAAGGTCTCAGCCGGCGTCTTGTAGAGCAAGGTTTTTCTGGGCCGCTCGTTGAGCTGGCGGGCGATGGC
>NZ_JBIUCZ010000069.1:0-1749 GCF_047975845.1 Sphingomonas mangrovi
GCTAGGGGCAGGGCGGTAGGGCGGGGTGGCTGATCGAAGGGGCGGGATCGCTCCCGCCCCTCGTGCTCACAGCTTTTCGGTGAGTTCGGGCAGCACCTGGAACAGGTCGCCGACCAGGCCGACGTCGGCGACCTGGAAGATCGGCGCGTCCTCGTCCTTGTTGATCGCGATGATCGTCTTGCTGTCCTTCATCCCCGCCAGGTGCTGGATCGCGCCGGAGATGCCGACCGCGACGTACACCGCGGGGGCGACGATCTTGCCGGTCTGGCCGACCTGATAGTCGTTGGGCGCGAAGCCCGCGTCGACCGCGGCGCGGCTGGCGCCGATCGCGGCGCCGAGCTTGTCGGCGAGCGGCTCGATGAGGGCGTGGAACTGCTCTTCCGAGCCGAGCGCGCGGCCGCCCGAGACGATCACCTGCGCGCTGGTCAGTTCGGGACGGGCCGAGGCTTCCTTCGCGCAGCCGACGAAGCGCGACTTGCCCTGGTCGCCGGGCGCCGCGACGGTCTCGACCGAGGCGCTGCCGCCTTCGGCCGCCGCCTTGTCGAAGCCGGTGGCGCGGACGGTGATAACCTTCCTGGCGTCCGACGACTGGACGGTCGCCACCGCGTTGCCGGCGTAGATCGGCCGGGTGAAGGTGTCGGCGCTCTCGACCGAGACGATGTCGCTGACCTGCATCACGTCGAGCAGGGCGGCGACGCGCGGGGCCACGTTCTTGCCGTCGGAGGTCGCGTTGGCGAGGAACGCGTCGTGGTCGGCCATCAACGGCACCACCAGCGCCGCGACGTTCTCCGCGAGCATCTGCGCATAGGCCGGATCGTTCGCGAGCAGCACCTTGCGCACCCCCGCCACCTTGGCGGCGGCGTCGGCGGCCTGCGCCGCCTCGTCGCCGTGGCCGGCGACCAGCGCGACCACGTCGCCCAGCTTGGCGGCGGCGGTGACGGTGGCGAGCGTCGCGTCCTTGATCCGGCCCTCGCCGTGTTCGACCAGTACCAGCACGCTCATGCGACCACTCCCAGGCTCTTGATCTTGTCGACCAGCGCGTCGACGCTGTCGACCTTGACGCCGGCGGCACGCTTGGCGGGCTCCTCGACCTTGAGGATGGTGATCCGTGGGCTGAGGTCGACGCCGTAGTCGGCGGGCGTCTTCTGCGCCAAGGGCTTCGACTTCGCCTTCATGATGTTGGGCAGCGAGGCGTAGCGCGGCTCGTTCAGGCGCAGGTCGGTGGTGACGATGGCGGGGAGGGGCAGCGCCACCGTCTCCAGGCCGCCGTCGACTTCGCGGGTGACGGTGGCGGTGTCGCCCTCGACCTCGAGCTTGGAGGCGAAGGTGCCCTGGCCCCAGCCGAGCAGGGCGGCGAGCATCTGGCCGGTCTGGTTGTTGTCGTCGTCGATCGCCTGCTTGCCCAGGATCACGAGCTGCGGCTGCTCCTCTTCCACCACCTTGGCGAGGAGCTTGGCCACGCCGAGCGGCTCGGGGCGGACGTCGGCGGTGATCAGGATCGCGCGGTCGGCGCCCATCGCCAGCGCGGTGCGCAGCGTGTCCTGCGCCTTCGGCTCGCCGATCGAGACCACGACGACCTCGGTCGCCACGCCCTTTTCCTTCAGGCGGATGGCTTCCTCGACCGCGATCTCGTCGAACGGGTTCATGCTCATCTTGACGTTGGCCAGGTCCACGCCCGACCCGTCCGCCTTCACCCGCGGCTTCACATTATAGTCAAGCACCCGCTTGACCGGCACCAACAGCTTCATG
>NZ_JBIUCZ010000070.1:0-1710 GCF_047975845.1 Sphingomonas mangrovi
GCGTGCGTGGTCGTGGCGCTCCCGTGACGTAGCTGTCCCATACGGCTTCCTTCCATTCCAACGAAAGGATCGCACCATCAAACCGTGGGATCAAACACCTAGCGTCGCTGGTTGATGGCGTGTGACATTCCGGATTGATATCGGAAGGTAACGCCCGCGTCTTTTCTCAACGACGATTGCGCGGGGCAAGGATTCACCTTCACGACCACTGCGGCATCATTGACCGCCGCGTCTGGACAGTAACAACACGAATTGGCAGGATGCCATGAGCTGGACTTCAGGAGGAGGCGTCACTGCCATTCTGCCGGACCAAACCGATAGCGTTGTTGACGCTACTGCTGA
The DNA here is from genome assembly GCF_047975845.1 of Sphingomonas mangrovi. Lineage (NCBI taxonomy): Bacteria > Pseudomonadati > Pseudomonadota > Alphaproteobacteria > Sphingomonadales > Sphingomonadaceae > Sphingomonas > Sphingomonas mangrovi. The sequence continues at coordinate 343 of NZ_JBIUCZ010000070.1, forward strand.
TATCCGCTGCTTGTGCCCAGGCGCCACCAGCGTCCTCGATTCGCGCGGCGCTCGATCACGGCATGGCGACGGCAGAGGCGGCCTCATCGGTCCGCTGCACGCGCGAACCGGAAAAACTCGTTTTCAGCTGTATCGAGCAAATCGACCAAGATCACTTCACCGCTGTCGACGTCGTGGCGGAACCCATTGCGCCTGACCAACGCAAACCTGGGCGGCAGTCGATTCACGCTAGCGAGCCGATCGTCGGGCCCGGCGGCGGTGGGGGACGGTACAGTTTGACCACTGCGGATGGCGCGTATGCGATCCAGGCAATCGAGTTGCAGCGACTGATGCGCGGGGCTCGACCCAACTTGCCCTCTGCCACCAGCCTGATCGAGGTCATCGCGACGACCTACGACGGCAAACCCGCCACCCGCTAGGAGCCACGTCCATGGCCGATTACCTCGCCAGCCTGCCTGTCGACCGCGTTGCGGCGTGGTATCGCCGCTTGGCTGACGCCACCGGCCAACGTCGTGTGGAAGGGCAAGAGCCCTACTCTGCCATGCTGCTCCGCCATTGGCTCGACAATCGCGACCCGAAGAGCACGTTCCGTCTGCCCGCGCGCCGATATCTGCAAACCAACGACAAGGTTCGGGAAGCCCTGCGCTATCACCGGGCTGTTTTCCTAACTGAGCAGGAGGCACGGGTCGGTAAAGGCTCGCTGTTTGGCTCCAATACGCGACGAGGAGGCGTCGTACCGCGCATTCAAGGAGCGCCGGGCTTTCAGCGGTGGGATCTGACAGGCAAGCTTCAGCTCGACTATGAGTCGCTGGTCGAGATCGGCAGCGGCCCGATCGACATTCTGCGTATTCAGAACCGTGGCAGCCAAGAGGAACAGGACCTCTTCACATCACTGCGAGGGTTTCAGCTCCACAGCCAAGCGCTGGTGTCCGGCCAGCGTCAGGGCGGCCAGGTGGCGATCCGGTTCGAAACTTGGTTGTGCGAGGCCAAGGATCGATACGACTGGAACTACAGCGAATATCTCACCGTCCCTAATCCAGACTACGGCAGCAAAGCACGGGACGCCGTGCGCCCCACCGACATGAAGCTGACGGTGTATCACAGCAACGCAAAGCGCTTGGAAGATGCGAAGCTTGCCGCGCCTTATGACATTCGATCCCAAGCATGGCGCGTGTCCGACCGCGCGATCGTCGGACCGGCGATCGTGAAAGTCTGACAACCGTCGGTCATGCTTTAGGGTCAGGACCCATTGATGTGAGCGTCGCGATCTGATGGGGTGGACGCCCCCCGACGGCATCGATGTGCCAGAGTGGCGGTGTTGAAGCACCACTGAGGGAGGCGTCCGTGTCAGAGGCTACCACGATCGGG
>NZ_JBIUCZ010000071.1:0-1344 GCF_047975845.1 Sphingomonas mangrovi
TGAATCATCTGTGGACGCCCCTTCGGTTGCAAGCGGTATCTGGAAGTTCTGACACGTAGTCGGATGCTGCCATCTGTCCGGCCTGTAATGCAGCGGCAAGCTGCTGGCCCGTATGGGAGTGCGCGGACCGGAACCACATCAGATTAACGTGCTCGAAGCACACTGATTCAGTCTGGTTCTTCCGGCCCCGTCTCGCCGACTGTTGTGCCATACCCTCCTTCGACCGACTGCGTCCTCCGACGCCTCTGGCCCGCCTCGGCTTACGCCGTGACCGCGACCGGAGCTCTGTAATCCTCCTGCTTGACCAGCAATGCCCAGACGGTGCGGGCCATCTTGTTGGCGAGCGCGACCGTTACCAGCATGCGCGGCTTGCGCGCCAGCATGCCTTCGAGCCACGAGCCTGCTGGTGCCCCACGCTTGCTCGCCTGGAGCACGACCGCGCTGCTACCGATGATGAGCAGCCGCCGCAGCGTTCGCTCACCCATCTTCGAGATCGCCCCCAGCTTCTGCTTTCCGCCGGTGGACGCCTGCCTGGGCACCAGCCCCAGCCATGCGGCAAAGTCGCGGCCCTTCGCAAACGTCTCGGCCGGCGGGGCGATGGCCGCGATGGCCGTTGCGGTGATCGGGCCGATGCCGGGGATGGTCATCAGCCGGCGTGCGACCTCATCCTCCCGGGCGCGCCGCGAGATCTCCTTGTCCAGCGTCGCGATCCGTTTGTCGAGGTCGGCCAGCATGTCGGCCATCATCGCGAACATCGGCCGCGCCGCCTCGGGTAGCGTTTGCCCGATCTCACCGCCCTCCAGCAGGTCCGCCAACATCGCAAGATGAGCCGAGCCTTGAGGTGCGACCCAGCCATACTCGGCCAGATGCCCGCGCAACGCATTACCAAGCTGGGTGCGCTGTTTAACCGCCAGGTCACGCGTGCGGAACACCAGCGCCGCTGCCTGCTGCTCCTCGCTCTTCACCGCCACGAACCGCATGCTCGGCCGCTGCGCCGCCTCGCAGATCGCCTCGGCATCCACCGCGTCGTTCTTGTGCCGCTTCACAAACGGTTTGACGTACGCCGGCGGGATCAGCCGCACCTCATGACCCATCGCCCGCAGCTCTCGCGCCCAATGATGCGCACCGCCGCACGCCTCCAGCGCCACCAGGCAGCGCGGGTGCGCGGCGAAGAAGTCGAGCAGCTTGCCGCGCGTGAGCCGACGCCTGAACACCGCCCGACCAGCAGCATCGGCTCCGTGCGCGTGGAAAACATGCTTGGCGATATCCAACCCGATCGTGGTAGCCTCTGACACGGACGCCTCCCTCAGTGGTGCTTCAACACCGCCACTCTGGCACATCGAT
>NZ_JBIUCZ010000072.1:0-1113 GCF_047975845.1 Sphingomonas mangrovi
GGCCTGGCTGAAGGTGGCGAGGTCGAGGCCCTTGGGGAGGTACTGACGCAGCAAGCGGTTGGTGTTCTCGTTGGTGCCGCGCTGCCACGGGCTCTGCGGATCGCAGAAGTAGACGGCGATGTCGGTCGCGAGCGTGAAGCGGCGGTGGCCGGACAATTCCGGGCCGCGGTCCCAGGTGAGCGAGCGATACAGCTCCCGCGGCAGGTGGCGCGCCTGCCGGATCAGCGCGGCGACGACGCTGTTGGTGTCCTTGCCGGCGAGCTTGACCAGGACGACGTAGCGGGAGTGACGCTCGACCAGAGTGGCGATGGCACTGCCGCGGGCGCCGGCAAGCAGATCGCCTTCCCAGTGACCGGGAACGGCGCGGTCCTCCGCCTCGGCCGGTCGCTCGCTGATCGATACCGCGTCCTTGACCTGACCCAGGCCCTGTCCCTTGAGGCTGGCATGGCGTGAGCGGCGTATCGTGCGCTTCGCCCTAAGATGCTCGAGCAGTTCCTTCTTCAGGACGCCGCGCGCCTGGATGTAGAGGCTCTTGTAGATCGTCTCGTGTGACACGCGGTGCTGCTCGTCGTCCGGGTAGCTTCGCCGGAGCCAGCCCGCGATCTGCTCGGGCGACCAGCTGCGGCGCAGTTTCGACGACACTGTTCGGCGTAGGGCCGCGTCGCAAGCCAGCTTGCAAACCTTGGGCCGCCTCGCCCGCTCCCACGCCCCCTGGTCGGACGCGACCGCCCGGTAGCGCTCCGCGCCACCGCCGCGGCAGACCTCCCGGCTGATCGTCGAGGGCGCACGCCCCAGCCGCGCCGCGATGCTCCTCAGCGACTGCCCGTTGCTCAGTCCGCGTGAGATCTCCTCGCGCTCACGCAGCTGAAGCGCCCGCTCGGCGCGCCTCCGCTCTGGCGGCTGGATCCCGCCGGTCGGGGACAAGACCGAGAAGATCGATGACGACTCCCGCTCGAACCGCCGCCCGATCGAACTCATCGACTCGCCACGCCGCCACCGCTCCCAGATCTCCGCCCGCTGCTCGGCCGAATAGTAGATCCGCTTGCGCTGCCTCATCGCTCACACCCTCCTCACCTCGAGAATGATGCGTTGCGACCACCGGTTGAACCCACA
>NZ_JBIUCZ010000073.1:0-1072 GCF_047975845.1 Sphingomonas mangrovi
TTTTTTGGTGAAGCGGTGGCGTGAATGGTGGTTGCGGCGGCGGGAGTGGCGACGCGGCGGGGATCGGGTGGGTGAGCTGTGGCGTGGTTCAGCCGAGCTGATCGGCGGCGCGCGCAAGGTTCCAGCTGGTGAGGGTGATGAGGGTGGCGGCCTGGTTTTTCAGCAGGCCCATGAACCGCATCCGGGCGAGCCCATAGGAGCGTTTGAGCGCCCCGAACACGCCCTCGATCCGGCCGCGGATGCGGCCGATCAGCGTGTTGCGCAGACGCTGGCGCGCGCTGAGCGGCCGGTTCTTCTGCGCCTTGTGCTGGACCCGGTTGCGGATGCCGGCGGCCTGCAGCCGCTCGCGCAGGCGCGGTCCGACATAGCCCTTGTCGGCGTAGACCGCCTGCTCGTCGCCGATCACGAGATGATGGCCGTGATCGACATCGGCGATGTTGGCCGGGGTGATGCACGCCCGCCGGACGATGCCGGTGCCCTGGTCGACCGCGGCATGGAGCTTGTAGCCGAACCGGGCACTGCCGTCGGGGCGTTTGACCCAGCGGGCATCGGGATCGGCCTTGGCCCGCCCGCCGCCGCGCTGGCGCGCGGGCTCGGCCGCGGCGGCCTCGATCACGGTGGCGTCGATCAGCGTGCCTTGCCGGATCGTCACCTGCCGCGCGTCGAGCTGGCGCACCACCTCGCCGAACACCCGTTCGGCCAGGCCGCGGCTCGCCAGCAGGCTGCGGAACCGGCTGATGCTGGAGTGATCCGGCACGCGCTCGTCCAGCCCCAGCCCCGCGAACCGCCGGAACGACAGCCGGTCGCCCAGCGCTTCCTCCATCCCCGGATCGCTCAGCCCGTACCAGCTCTGCAGCAGCAGGATCCGCAGATGAACCAGCGGCGCATACGCCGGCCGGCCGCAGCCCGAGGCGTAGACATCGCCCAGCAGCGCCTCCAGCGGCGCCCAGTCGAGCAAACCCGCGATCCGATCCAGACGCGCGCTCCCCCCGCCAACCACCAACAGGTCCGCAAAGGACGCCGGCCTCGTCTGCTTGCGCATCTCATCTCTCCGATACCCAGCGAAGAGAAT
>NZ_JBIUCZ010000074.1:0-1040 GCF_047975845.1 Sphingomonas mangrovi
GTGTAGTGTTTCGCGAGGTTGGCTTTGCGGCAATGGTGGAGGTTGGCGGGACAGAGATGGTGTAGAACGGGGCATGGTCTGGCTGAGGAGTCGGCGATGCTGATCACGCTGCACCGCAATGCTGCCACCACCCCGCGGCAGCGCGCGTATATTCGATCCAGCACCAGGAGCGTGGCGGCGCTGGCGCACGAGCTCGGCGTCAGCGAGACCACCATCCGGCGCTGGCGGGGACGTAGCGACCCCGCCGACCGCAGCTCGCGGCCGCATCGCCTGGCCACCAGCCTGTCGGACGAGGAAGTCGAGATCGCGGTCGAACTGCGCACCCGCCTCGACCTCTCGCTCGACGACGCGCTGGAGGTGCTGCACCGCTGCCTGCGCCCCGATATCTCGCGTTCGGCGCTGTATCGGCTATGGCGCCGCCGCGGCATCGCCGGCCACGCACCCCCCGATGCGCCCGAGCCGCCGCAGCGCTTCGCCCCCGAGCCCTTCGGTTATGTCCATGTCGACCTCAAGCACCTTCCCCGGCTGGAGGGGCGACCGGCCTATGTCTTCGTCGCGATCGAGCGCGCCACCCGCTTCGTCCACGTCGACATCCTCGACGACCGCAGCAGCGACACCGTCGCCCAGGCCTTTGCCGCGTTCCTCGATGCCTTCGGCTATCCGGTCCACACCGTGCTCACCGACAATGGAGCAGAATTCACCGACCGCTTCGGCGGCGCCTGCTACGTCCGACGCGAAGCAGGCACCGGCCGGCATCCTTTCGACCGGGTCTGCAGGCAGCATCGTATCCGCCACAAGCTAACCCGGCCCTACCACCCCCAGACCAACGGCATGGTCGAGCGCTTCAACCGCCGCCTCGGCGACGCCATCGCCGCCCAGCCCGCCAGCCCGCGCAACGCCGGCAAGAACCGCTTCCTCTCGCACGACGAGCGCAACCGCTTCATCCGTGCCTTCGTCCGCGACTATAACCACACCCGATTGCGATGCCTTGACTACCAGGCGCCCGCTGAACGCCTCCTCAACCTCACGAAACACTACAC
>NZ_JBIUCZ010000075.1:0-1011 GCF_047975845.1 Sphingomonas mangrovi
TGTTCAGTCCCGGCATCTGGTGGATCGGATTGACGATGAAGCGTTCTGGCTCTGAGGTCCAGAGCTTGGCGATGTATTCGTAGGGTGTGAGGCCGCTGAGCGTCTTTAGCCGGCGGGCGAAGTTGTAGGCAGCCATGAAGTCGGCGAGGTGGGTCCGGAGCTGATCATGGCTCTCGTAGTGGAAGCGTTTGACGGTCGCCTCCTTGATGGTCCGGTTCATCCGCTCGACCTGGCCGTTGGTCCATGGGTGGTTTGGCTTGGTGAGGCGGTGTTCGATGTCGTTCGCCTCGCAGATCATGTCGAAGCGCATCTGGCGCGACCAGGCGGTGTTCCGGTTCCGGGGCTGCTCGGCGAACTGGATGCCATTATCGGTCAGGATCGTGTGGATGCGGTACGGCACGGCCTTCAGCAGGTGTTCGAGGAACTCCCACGCTGTCCGTCTGTCGGCTTTGTCGACCAGCTGGGTGACGGCGAACTTGCTGGTGCGGTCGATGCCGACGAACAGGTAGAGCTTGCCTTCGGCAGTCTGCACCTCAGCGATATCGATGTGGAAGAAGCCGATGGGATAGCGCTTGAAGCGTTGCCGCTTCGGTTTGTCGCCTTCGATGTCCGGCAGGCGGGAGATGCCGTGCCGCTGGAGGCAACGATGCAACGCTGACCGCGTCAGGTGCGGGATCGACGGCTGCAACGCGTAGAGACAGTCGTCGAGCGGCAGCAGCGTGTGGCGCCGGAACGCCACAACCATCGCCTCTTCGGCCTCGGACAGGGTCGTTGAGTGAGGGGCCTTCGGCCCGGTCTTCAGATCCTCAACCGTTGCCCTCTTGCGCCACTTCGCGACCGTCTTCGGGTTGATCCCCAGCTCACGGCTCAGCGTCGCGAGCGAAGCTTGCGATCGCTGTATTGCTGCTCGGACGGCGTGCGTGGTCGTGGCGCTCCCGTGACGTAGCTGTCCCATACGGCTTCCTTCCATTCCAACGAAAGGATCGCACCATCAAACCGTGGGATCAAACA
>NZ_JBIUCZ010000076.1:0-634 GCF_047975845.1 Sphingomonas mangrovi
GTGAGGCGCGAGCTGCGCTCATGGGCGGCAAGGACCATCTGGCCGCGGTCGGAGAAGAGCAGCGTGTCGCTCTCCCAGTGGCCGGGCACCCTGCGATCGTCGGCCTCGGCGGGGCGCTGGTCGAGGGCGACGCGGTCGCGGAACCGCCGCAAGGGATCGCCGCCCTTGCGGCCGCGCCGGCCGCGGCGCGACTTGGCGCGCGGCAGATAGAGCCGCCAGGCGAAGTCCTGGGTCCGCGCGATCTGGGCATGGATGAAGCGATAGATGCTCTCGTGGCTGAGCACCGGGCGGCCGGCATCCAGCGCCAGGCGTCCGGCGACCTGCTCGGGCGACCAGCCGGCGGCGAGCCGGTCGAGCACTGCTTCGCGCAAAGGTGCGTCGCGTGCCAGCCGCGCACCCGTCCAGCGGCGGGCGCGGGCCTGCTGGTCGGCATAGTCGGGCCGATAGCCGATCTGGCGACCGGCATTGCGGTTTACCTCTCGAGCAATCGTCGATGGCGGGCGATCCAGAGCTGCCGCGACTTGCCGGAGCGATTGCCCGGCTTCGCGAAGCCGGGCAATCGCACACCGTTCCGCATACGAGAGCTGTCGGTACCTGGTTCCCATCGCAACACCTCAACCTGGTGTTGCACTTC
>NZ_JBIUCZ010000077.1:0-589 GCF_047975845.1 Sphingomonas mangrovi
CTTGAACTCGCCCGTATACCGCTTCCGCGTCGTCTTCATTCCCGTCCATCCCTCACGTCCGGGATAGCTTAGCCTCCTGTCCAGAAAACCGGCACCACCTCAATCGGCGTCGTAGCCCCGGTCGCCGAGCAGCCACTGCGCTTTCGGCAGGTCGTCCAGCAGCGCTGCCGCGCCGGTGTAGTCGCTGACCTGTCCGGCCGTCATGAAGAAGCTCAAGGGGCGGCCGTTCGCATCGGCGACGGCATGGAGCTTGGTGTTCATGCCGCCTTTGGTGCGCCCGATCAGGCGGCCGAGATCCCCTTTTTAACCCGCAGGCTCGATGCCGTGCGGTGGGCCTTGAGGTAGGTCGCGTCGATCATCACCGTATTCGGCTCGGCGCCGACCGCAGCCAGACCCTCCATCATCCGCGTGAACACGCCCGCCTCGCCCCAACGCTTCCAGCGGTTGTAGAGCGTCTTGTGGGGCCCGTAAGCGCTGGGTGCATCGCGCCAACCCAGCCCGTTGCGGTTGACGAACACGATGCCGCTCAGCACCCGTCGGTCATCGACCCGAGGCTTGCCATGGCTCTTGGGAAAGAACGGTCGCAGGC